>CAITZA010000332.1 GCA_903896745.1 uncultured Desulfomonile sp.
GTTCTAAAATCTGTTGGATCACTGTTCTGGTTCAAGGCAGTTCCTCCCCTGTAAGATAGCACAGTAACTAAAACCTGCCGGTCAGGAAATCTGTTGTTAATCTCATTCCCTGTCCAGTGTATCCCTGATTTGTTTCAGCAGGTAGTTCTTCTTGCATGGTTTCTGGATATGCGCTTTGGCCCCTGCCTTGATAAGCTCTTCAGGGGAAGTGTCCCGGGCAAGACCAGTGCATGCTATGATCCTGGCTTTTGGGTCAATCTCCAATATTAGCTTCATGCAACGCGCCCCATCCATTCTCGGCATGACGATGTCCAAAAGCACGAGATCGATCTTGTCCTTGTGGGTTTTGTAAACTTCCAGGGCTTCAAAGCCATCGGAGGCCGTCATGACAGTATAACCAGCGTCAATGAGCGCATCCTGTTCGAAACCCCTAACGAATTCTTCATCATCAACTACGAGAATGGTTTCTGTTCCGCGAACCATGGGAAGGTTTTCCTGGCGGTCGTAGGGTAACGAAAGTCCGCTATGAGCCGGAAAGTAAACCCCGAACCTTGACCCAAGTCCCGGCTCGCTTTCACAGGTTATAATTCCCCTATGGGTTTTGACAATACCGTAAATTGTTGACAACCCCAGACCGGTCCCGGTTCCTACAGATTTCGTGGTAAAGAACGGCTCAAAAATGTGCGGTAACACCTCACGGGGTATCCCGCATCCACTGTCCGAAACCTCCAGCAGCACATACTGTCCGGGTTTCAAACCGAAATGGTGTGCGCAAAAGGCCGCGTCCAGGAAAACATTTCTGGTTTCGATGATTAGTATGCCACCATCCGGCATTGCGTCACGCGCGTTAATGGCAAGATTCATCACAACCTGTTCTATTTGGGTCGGATCTGCCATGACTATCGCCAGTTCGTCGGAAAAACGTGTTACAATCTTAACATTCTTGTGTATGGTCCGATCAAGGATTTTAATAATTTCCTGGATTTGCTTTTTGATGTTAAGAGGTTTCATGTTGGTGTAGGCTTTTCTGCTGAAAAGCAAGAGCCTCTTCACCAGGTCGGCGCCTCTTAGAGTGGCCTGTTTTATGACTGAAAGCTGTGTCTGAAAGTCGGGCGGCATTTCTTCATCATCGGTCAACTGTTCTGTATAACCGAGAATGACTTGGAGCAGGTTATTGAAATCATGCGCTATCCCGCCTGCCAATGTTCCTATCGCTTCCATTTTCTGTGACTGGAGCAGCCGGAGCTGAAGCTGGGTTTCTTCCGATACATCCCTAATCACAGCCACAAGATCGCTCATTTTTCCTGAATCATCCCGAACAGGCGCTATCGAAATTCTCTGCTCAGTTTCGCCGCCATCCTGTTTTAGGTCCCTAAAACTGCCGTTCCAGGTCAAACCTCCATTAACCGCTTCCCAAATGGCTGAAATCTCTTTGGGATCGTTATACTCGGGACTTAGGAATCTTGCCTTCTTGCCTGACATATCGTCCTGGGTATAACCCGTTATCTTTTGGAAGGCAGGATTGACATATTGCACATCCCCCGAGGCGCGCAACACCATGACGGCCTCGGACGCCTGACTGACAGCAGAGCTCAATAGGGTCTGGGTTGCCTCATAACGCTTGCGAAGAAGACCGAGTGCAAAATATTTCGATAGTCTCTCGATAACCTCGATGTCTTTTTCATTATAATCCCTTGTGGAATTTGCAAGGCCTATCTGGCCTACCAGCTTTGAGTCCCATATTATGGGGACAGTGAGAAAGTTCTTGAGCGGCACATGGCCTTGGGGCAAACCTTTGGATGCAAAATGCTCTGCGGGCGCATTGGTAAAAAAAGATTCGCTGATGTTGAGCGCATGCCCCCAAAGCCCTGGAAAAACCCCGTCAGCGTCCGATGAAAACCGGATCGGCAGGTCCATGTCTATCGCACATTCTGTAGCAACCATCTGGATTAGACTCAGAGCTTTCTGGCTTGCGTCCGTTGGGTCGGATTCATTTACGAAACCGTATTTACTCTGCGTCAGGTCTCTGGCCTTGGCGAAAAGAACCCTCGCAAGGTCGGTCGCCGTATAAACAGGTGACAGAAGCGGATCCAGCATGTCTGCAATGGCTGAACTGACTTCCAGCTCATGGTGAAGTTTTTCCTCAACAATTTTTTGTTTCGTAATATCCACCACAATTGAGCGGCATTCGGTGACAGAGCCGGTCTTGTCCTTTACTGCAACGCTCTGCAGCAGACCGGTAAAAGATTTACCCCCCGGGCCGACAAATCTTAACTCCGCAGTCTGAGGGGAAACATCATTAAATATCTGTTCTATATGCAGATTCAACGCATAGATATCGGCGTTTGAGACCAGGTGCGAGAGAGGTTTCCGGACGAGCCGGCTACGAGTCTCTCCGATAAGAATTGAGGTTGTCAGGTTACTTTCAAGGATGACGCCAGTACTATCAAGGGTAAGATAACCAACAGGGGCGAAATCATAGAGATCAACATATCTGTCTATTGATAGCCCCAGTTCTTCCTGGATTCTGCGAAGTTCGTCGTTTTGTGTCTCTAGCTCAATTTGGTGAACCCCGAGTTCATGAACCAGTTTCTTTGCCTCTTCGGCAGACAGCGCCTCAATGCGCGATTCATCCTTCAATAGCTTCGGGTTACTTTCAGCCTGCTCTCTAAGACCGAAGATATTCTCCGATAAAATCTTGTCTCTTACCATAAATTTGAACCATGTCTAGTCACTGGAATTCTGTAACAATGAAAAAAACTTAAAAAAATTGATTTCAGCTATCATTTTAACACAAAACAAGTCAAAATAATATAAAATAACAATATCATTAAATGTTTTACGGGCGTAGGCTGTCGTTTATTTATCCTGAAGTAAGAAAGACAATGTTGTTAACTGTTTAATCA
>CAITZA010000333.1 GCA_903896745.1 uncultured Desulfomonile sp.
AGAACTCCGGTCGAATTCAAGCGCCCACTTTTCCCATCTCGCGCCTCGTTCCCGAATCTCTCCCAGTATGCATTCCTTATCGACATAGCTGTATTTTAACGTTTTGGCTATTTCGGTGCGGATTTCCCTGATTCCGCTCCCTAACTGCCTGGAAATGGTCCAAATAGCCATTGAAGCCTCGCTCGTTAAGACGTTATTTCGATCAACCAATTGATACCCGTCGATTGTGAGTATCAAGACATTGTAATTCTCATCTTCAGGTCTTACAACTCCTTTTTCCACGTCAACCCAACCAAAGCTTACCAGAAACCCGGCTTGACGGCATGACCATCCAACAAGTTCATAATGATGAACAATCGGGTTGTTGAGCCTGACCCCTACCAGCAGGATATCCGAATTATGGCTGTAAGACTTTCATGTGCGGCATTCATTGGGCCGACACTGAAAAAAGCTTGATATATTAGTCGTAAAGTATATAGTATAACGAATGTGATAATCAATTTATTTGTTTCTGGAGGCGTTGCGCCATGGAAATAAATTTGAATAATGCGGTGATTTAAGAGTTCACCTTACAGAACAATATATTATTGAACAACGATTTTGAATAGATGTCAGGGGCCTGTTCAGTCGGGCGCGTCAGATCGGGCAGATTGTTATCGTCAGGCTTTAGGCTGCTTGTCGAATAAGCAATCTGATATGGTTTGAAAATGAAAGAAAGGCATGCGGGTTATCCATGGACCTCGGAATGCTCGGGACTATCAATTTAGATTGGGAATTCTTTTCTGGCCTCTTCAGCATTATTCTTATCAATGTGGTGCTTTCTGGTGACAATGCGGTAGTCATTGCGATGGCGGTCAGGTCTCTGCCTCGATCCCAGCGACAGAAAGGAATCCTGATAGGCGCTGCAGGCGCGGTTTTTTTAAGGGTTATCCTTACATTTTTCGTCGCCCGCTTTCTTCAGACTCCTTACCTCAAATTAGTCGGAGGCGTCTTGATCCTGTGGCTCGCCGTAAAACTTTTCACGGATGTGAATCAGGAAAATGATGAAGACAAAGAGGCAAATACCATCTGGCAAGCCTTGAAGATAATCGTCATTGCGGATATCACCATGTCGTTGGACAATATGCTGGGCGTGGGAGCCGCGTCCAGGGGGAATCTGTTCCTTCTCGTTTTTGGTCTTGCGACCAGTATTCCCATAATGATCTTTACGAGCAACCTTCTTTCCATGTTGATGGACAAGTATCCGATAATTATCACCATTGGCGCGGCTCTGCTCGGCAAGGTGGGCGCTGAGATGATAATCACGGACCCTGTCCTAATCCCTTTACTGCCGACCGGCGATGTATTTTCATATCTGGTTGAGGGTGGCGGCGCAATCGGTGTTGTTGTAGCCGGAAAACTTCTTGTATGGGTGTTTCAGCAACAATCCAGGGAGAAACTGGACCATCTCTGATTGTGTGACAAGCGCTCCACTGAACGCTCATCGGTGTGAAAGCGCAACAGGACGCCACCTGAAAGTGTTTGGTCAGTGCGGATGTCATTGTGACAAACTGACATTTTCAACGATGGCCGCCTGAAAGCGTGTTTGACCCTTGTCTTACCCAGTAAACTGGTCGAAGGGTTCGTTCAGAACGTATGCGCCGGTTGTCTGTTTTCAACGAAATTAGGGATGTCTTGCACTGCTTTACCGCTTGGGAGCCTGACGGACTCCTATGAGTTCTTCTGAAACGTTGGTTCCATAAGGAGCGCCCAAGAGTTTCGTAACGCCAGGCCCATTACCACGAGAAGGATGAAAGCAATATTGGTGTCTAGTGAATTCGCCTGTTCACCGGCGTATACCCTGATTGCGTGGTAACCAAGCAGGCTATAGAGAACGAATGGGCCTGCCAGAAACCAGACCAAATCAATTAAACCTTCTTCTCCATTCCTGAATATTCTGATCCAGATTGGAGACCATATCCTGATCACACGATAGGAACTTAATCCGATATGTCCCAATATTATGAGTGACTTTGACATTGCCCCTACACCGGGTATCAGAAAGGTCAGAGACAGAAAGAAGACCATAAAATACATGTAGAACGTTGAGGACGCGACAGCATCCCACAAAGGCTTCCGGGAAAACTTTGAATATCTGAGTTGGGCCGCAACAAAAATCAAGCCTGTAACAGTTGCTGAAGAGGCGGCCATAGTGCCATAAAAGGCATTCCATTCCAAAGAATCTCTCCCATGGATCTAAAACTTGTTTGTGTGTCCGGCCTCTCAAGGTTCCCCTCGAAAGGGGAGCTCGTCAGCCGGATCGTAAAATGAATATTCCTTGATGACATGATTTGCATTCGAGCCATTTCTTGCGGCCTCGAAAGACTCAAACGCGAATTGCAACCTGATTTTCGCATAACCCGTAGAAAAATGTCCAAGCCCGTATATTGACCATTAGTCACACATTAGGAACGTAACCTTTCACAATTCCAGGTATATTCAGGATATGTCATGGATCATGCCCTGTCCAGTTTTTTCTCCAAGCTTTCTATTGGCAGACCATATAACATCTTTTTGTATGTAGCCATAGAACCGGCTTAATGACATTGGTTGATAATAATGGCACTGTAGTGTATTATTTTAATTGAAGTTACTGATTGAACCCCGAACGGGCTCGAACCTTGATTCGGTAAAGCCCTAACCTACCTGAACTTTTTGAGTGAATTTTAAACCAATTATTGTGTATCATCATAAACAACTTTTCAAAAAGGTTGATTTATGCTCGCATTTACAAGGCGTTGTTGTATGTCTTGAGAAACGTCTGGAGGAATTCGCATGTCAGTCAAGCGTACTGGTGTTGTGTTCATGGTTGGGGCGCTGATGGCGCTCATAGGATCGATAAACTTGCTTTGGGCTTCTGAAGGAAGCGCCATGGACACGATATTCTTCAATGGCAATTTTGTCACCATGGACAAAACAGGTTCAAGAGTTTCGGCAGTGGCTGTTAAGGAAGGCAAGATAGCTGCAGTCGGCAAAACTGAAGATATCAAAAAGCTTGGCGCATCTTCTACAAAGATGATCGATCTGGAAGGCAAGACAGCCTTGCCTGGGTTAATTGACGCTCACTGCCACCCAATGGAGACCATCTACCTGAAGGAAGACTGGGTGGATTGCCGTTATCCCGATACAAACACGGTGAGGCAGGCTCTCGATAACATAGCGACATGGGTGAAAGGCACACCGAAGGGCAAATGGGTTTTCGTGGCATGTGTTTCCGCTAGCGAGAACAAGTTCGCCGAAAAGCGTCTGCCTACAAGGGCTGAACTGGATATGGCCTGTCCTGATAATCCGTTATTGTTGGCCAATGGAGCCCACCTGGCGATAGCCAATTCCAGGGCGTTGGAAATCCTCGGGGTCAAAAAGGGTGTGACCAAACTTCCTCGCGGAGGATCCGTAGTGTTGGACAAAGACGGTGAGCCTACCGGAGCTTTGGCAGATGCCCAGGCCGATGTTCCGGATGAACCGACTCCTGTAGATTTAGAGCGTTACTATGTCTCCGGCATACAGAAATTCTGGAATGAACATGGTTTTACATCTCTCATGGCAATTACTCCGGCCAAAGCGTTACCTGTCTTGCAGGCTATAGCCAAGTCGGGTCATTCGCCCTCAATAAGGTTTTCCGTTTCCGTGTGGACTTCCGCCAACGGCAGGGATATGCCGGAGAATCTGACGGGCTTTAAGATGCCGTCCGAGGCTAATCCTTCATATTACAAATTTGTGGCTCTCAAAGATTGGGTGGACGGCGAAAATGACGCTCGAACCGGCTATATGTGCGAGCCGTATATAGGTCATTTCGACACGGATCCTCCGGGCGGTCACGGGACTTTGGTCACCAACCAGCAGGAGGCTGAGCGTTTCGCCAAAATAGCTGACGACGCAGGGGTAATCTGTATGTTCCACTGCTCGGGAGACAAAGCGACCGACATCGGATTAACAGCTTACGAACGGATGGTCAGTTCCAAAAAGCCTTCCAATCTGTTCCGAATTGAACATTACGGCATGTTCCAGTTGACCGACAGGCAGGTTCAACGTGCCAGGGATTTGAAATCCAAAGGTCTCCACATTTCAACACAACCGATGTGGCTATTGGAACTCGTGAAGGCCGACTACGAAAACATGGGACCCCAAAGGGCTCATACGGGATTCCAGTTCAGGAAAATGATTGACGCCGGATTGGAGCCTGCTGCAAGCACCGACATGACAGGCATATACCTGGGAAATATCAACCCGTTCGAAGCCATGTATGCTGCTGTTTCACGGCAGTCCGACAAGGGATTGTTTGTGCCGGGTCAGGCGATATCCGTTGAGGAGGCCGTGAAAATGTGGACAGTCTGGGCCGCAAAATCAATGGGGGACGATGCTGAAAAGGGTTCCATTGAAGCGGGAAAATTCGCTGACATAACCGTTATATCCGACGACATATTTTCTGTTCCCACAGAGAAAATCAAAGACATTAAGCCGTTAAAGACAATAGTCGGAGGCCGAATCGTCTACGAAGCGTCCAAACCAAAAATGTGATGCATTTCTCTATGTTACGAATTAAGAGGTTGATAGGATGACCTATGACCATGGCCCCACTGAAATATCAGTTTCGGGGAAATCCAAATAAGTCCTGGACTGGAACTTTACCGAGATAACAAATATGATTAAAACTCTGGACATGGAAATCGGAAAAGTGTAATGTAATTAGATTGTCGGGACGTGGCTCAGCCTGGTAGAGCACTGCGTTCGGGACGCAGGGGTCGCTGGTTCAAATCCAGTCGTCCCGACCAAAAGAATCAATGAATTAGGTCACGCTGCAACGTGACCTTTTTTTTCAACTCCCGGTTAACATTCAGTTACCTTTTTTCTGAAACGTGTTTAAACTGAAGCCGATACCCAGATTTCAGCATTACGTGTGTTGTTTTTCACATTGAACTGATTGTTTTTGGATGATTATTTGGGACAACGGTTGCGTTTCGGCGGACCACTCAACTGTCCCGGAATTAAGTCCTTAACGCCTCGCGCAGGTTCTCCACATAATAAAATTTTGACTGAAAAAATAAAATTTTGTTAATATTCTATATAATAGTTTTGCACGTTTGTTGCACTATCTATGCTCGCAGACAATGGTCGAGACCTGATCGGATGCGCTACAAGAAGAAACTTCAAAAAAAGGCATCATTATTTTAGTCAGGCGTCCGAACAACCGGCAATCCCCAAACACAATAATTCCAGTCGTCATTGATGTGGTTGCAGCTAACTTCGTCACCAAACGTTTTATCTGATTTGACCGTTTTAATGGCAGGAAGTCTACCTGTCAGGAAAGGGAAGCGTCATGAAGAAATCGACAAATCCGGGCAAGGTGGTCAATTTCCCAAAGTCCTGTGGACTTGGCGTGGTTGTTGGAATCATCCTGGTTGCATCCTCGTGCTGGTTTGCGGATAGCATTTACGCTTCCGGTGGCGGAGGCGGTGGGGGAGGCGGTGGTGGTGGGGGAGGCGGTGGAGGTGGAGGATTTGGCTTCGGGATAAATATTAACCTGAGCTTTCCACCGGTTATGAGAACCCCCGCGGGAGGTTCTGATTCTCCTCAGGAGACTGAATCTCCAGAGGTTTCTGATGAGGGGCGACCGGGAAAGGCTCGCAGTCAGGCTCCTGAAATTCCGTCGAGAAAATTGCCGACGCCACGCGTGCCGTACCTCAATGAACTTGCGATGGATATTGACAAAACGCTCATCGAATTTGCGCGAAAAGATCCGGTCACAGCGGTAAAGCTTTACAAGAAAAACCTGGTCCAGGCCCAAAAAGCCGGGAACGTTGAGGCGGAGTTGAACGCCGGCGAAAGCCTTGGCCACATATATTATCTTACAGGACAGTTCCAGAAAGGGGCCGACTGTTACAGCGACACACTAAAAATTGCTCAACGCCTTAAAAACGGGAATCTTGAAGCGGTCTCACTTCGTAATCTTGCGGCGATCAATGGCGCCTGGTCCAATTATGAAGAGGCGGACGAGTTCAACCTGGAAGCCTTGAAAATATTCTCTGAAAAGGGTTCAAATCGTGACGTCCGTATGACTCTCAACAATATAGGTGTCACGGCCAAGAACGTCGGCCGGTTTTCCAAAGCGGCGCAGGACTATATGACGGCTCTGGAAGCCGACACGCAGGATGATCGCAACAAACTGCTTGTCCTCAACAATCTCGCCGGTCTGTTTGCAGCCCGCGGAGAGCCTGATAAGGCGCTGGAGTCTCTCAATGCGTCTGTTGAAGTCGCAAAAAAGAAGGGGGACGTCATTGCGGAGGGCGAAGGCCTTGTGAAAATAGCAACAGTCCAGCTTGACAGGGGATCGACGGATAAGGCCCTGGAAAATGGCAAGAAAGCCCTGGAGATGTTTAACAGGATGGGTTCACCGGCGGACCTGACCAAAAAACTCGTAGGCGACATTTGCTTGGTCATGGGCAAAACAGCGGAAGCTGAACCCTACCTGAAAGAAGCGGACTATGATTCATCCCTTGGGAGGTTGTATCTGGCCAAAGGAGAATTGGACACCGCCCGGAAGCATTATGAGCTGCTTATGAAAAATGCCGGGAAGGCCGGCGCCATGGATGAGCTGTTCACAGCTTATACCGGACTGGGGAGGGTTTTTGAATCAAAGAAGAACTATGCCCAGGCCTCACAGTTTTATTCGAAGGCGGTTGATATTACCGAGGACATGAGATCCCAACTCCTGCTGTCAGAAAGGCAAAATTTCTTTGCCGGCAGGATTAACGGATTCTCGCGCGCTGAACCGGCCAGGGGTCTTGTTCGGGTTGCCCTGAAGCAGGACAAGGCTTCACAAAGTATCCATCCGAGCGAACTAACCAGGGCAAGGTCCTTTGCCGACACTCTGGCTCAAAAGGTTGACGGGGAATATTTCGGGGTTCCCGAAGAAGTTCGCAAAGACGAGATCAGGCTTACAGACAAGGTCGCATCCCTAAAAATGGCCCTGGATGCAATCCCAAGGGATTTAGACAGGGACAGGGTTAACGACATAAACAAGCAGCTCCGTGTTGCTGAGACCCGGAAAGCGTCCTTCCTCAAAACGCTGGCCGAGAAGTACAGGGACTATGCGTCAGTAAAATACCCTTCGCCGGTAAAACTGGAAAAAGTTGCCCTGACTCCAGCGGAGCATGTGGTGATGTTTGATGTAACAAGCGAAGGTGTAGGGACACGACTTATCAAGGGAAAGAAGGTCATTTCTGGTAGCTTCGTTGAATGGCGACCCGAAGACCTTGAAAGAGATGTGCTTGGTTTCCGGCAATCCATGGAAGGAACCGACCTGAAAGCTTTTGATGTGGAGCTTGCTTCAAAGCTGTATAAAAAGCTTCTGAAAGATCCGTTGTCCGAAGTTCCGGAGGGGAGCCCGGTTATTATTGTTCCTGACGGCGTACTGGCGTTGCTTCCTCTGGAGGCCCTGGTAATTGATGGGACCCCGGAATGGAAAAAAGGGCAATGGGGACATTATCCGGAAGGTTTGCAATACCTCGGAGATCGTTTCCCGCTCGTTTATGCGCAATCCCTAACCGCTCTGACTATCTCCAGATTGATGGAGGAAAAGGTTGCGGGCAAATCGAAACCGAGCCTTGATAGAGACCGGATACTGGTGCTGGCTGATCCGGTTTTTGAAAAACAGGACCCCAGACTTAAGGGAAGCGATATTTCAACATCAAAGGTCGAATCGACCACAGGGCAGTATCCGAATCTCAGACTTGCCGTGGAAGAGGCCGGTGACGGGGGGGCTGAAACCCTGCCTCGTCTGGAAGTAACCGAGGAACTCGCAAAAAGCCTGTCCAAGCTATACTCTGACCGATGCGACGTTTACACCGGAATGGAGGCCTCCAAGAACAAATTCATGGAGCAGGTTGGGAGCGAAAACAAAAATTTTGGATCGCTGGTGCTTGCCACACATGGGGACATTACTAATCAGGAGGCGTGGCTATTGGAACCCGTGCTGTTTCTGGCCATGGTTCCCAATAAAAAAGATGGTTTGCTGACGATGACTGAAGTGGCCGGTCTCAGGCTGGGCGCCCATATTGCGGCCCTTACTGCATGCAAGACAGGGCTCGGAACAACCCTGGCAGGGGAAGGCGTGATGAGTATGGGCAGGGCATTCTTGTGCGCCGGCGTAAAGACCGTGCTGATGAGCCTCTGGTCTGTCGCCGATCAGTCATCAGTGATGCTTATGGAGCAGTTCTTTAAAAACGTTAAGGAAGGCAAAACGCGGCTTCAGTCATGGCAGGACGCCAAGAGAGAGGTTCGCAAAGCCGGTTTCGAACATCCGTTCTTTTGGTCGGCTTTCATCCTGGTTGGCGATCATTGATCAGCGCTGCCTGTAACCAAATGACGGAGTAATTTCTAACTGACGGATTTGCCGCATCCCATTTTTCAACAATGTTGACAGTCTAAAAGACTGCCTGGCTTCGGACAGGTTTGAAAATAGCTTTGTCTATTGATTGGAAGCATGGTATGCCAACTTGACAGTTTCACGGGGGTGGCTTTCCGAAAAACAATAGCCATGGGTATAGAGAATCCGGCTCACTGCATTGCGGATCGCTCGACGAAGAAAATTACTTTATGTTCAGGAGTTTTGGTATGAATCGCGCATTGGGAGCGGTTGTTTTTTTGCTGTATCTGGCTGCCGTGATAATTAATGGAGGGTGTTCATCATCCCCAAAGGCTACGGTTCCGATTCCGTCCGTCACCATAATGTCCCCTGAAGAGAGAGAAGTGGTGGACTATCTGGAATATACTGGAAACACTGCGGCTATTGAAACTGTCGAAATCCGGGCGCGGGTACAGGGCTTTCTCACCAAAATCAACTATGAACCCATGGCTCGTGTAAAAGCGGGCGACCTGCTCTTCGTCATAGACCCCCGACAGTACGAGGCGGCGGTCAAAGAGGCTCAGGGGCAGGTTGAGGCCAGGGAATCAGCATACAAAATTGCAAAGATCGACGAAGATACGGCCAAATCTCTTGAGACGAAAGAGGCGGTTAGCTGGCTGAAATGGCAGCAAGCCGTGGCGCGTTCCGGCCAGGCAAGGGGAGATCTCGAAGTCGCCACCGCACAACTCGAAAATGCAAAACTCAACCTTGAGTTTACTCAGGTGACCACCCCCATCAACGGGAGAGTTAGCCGTAATCTCGTAGATATTGGAAATCTTGTGGGCGCTGTGGACAAGACACAGCTTACCACCGTGGTCAATGATGAGAGCATTTACTGCTATTTCAACCTGAATGAAAGAGATCTGTTGCTCCTCAAGAGAATCCATCAGCAAGAGAGTAATGAAAAACTAAAAGCAAAAAAGATACCTATAAGATTAAGTCTTGCAGACGAGAAAGATTTTCCACATCAGGGCTTTCTAGACTTTTCAGACGTGAAACTGAATCCGGAAACAGGAACCGTCCAATCGAGAGCGGTATTCGCCAATCCTGACGGTTTTCTCCTGCCGGGCATGTTCGCAAGGTTGCGTATACCATATCAGAAGCGTAAGGCGGTCTTTGTGCCCGATACTGCCATACTGTTCGATCAGGCTGGAAAATATGTGCTGGTGGTAAACGAACATAATGTTGTTCAGGCCCCAAGGCGTATCAGGACAGGTCGCGAAGAAGGGGGTATGATTATTGTCGAGGAGGGATTGACCCCAGCGGACAGGGTCATCACAACCGGAACCCTCCGAGCAAAACCGGGACTGACAGTCATTCCCGTTCAAACACAATCAAAATCAATTCAGACAGACTCAAAATCCGAGCACGGAAAACAATAACAGGGGCTTTGCATGTTTGCCCGATTCTTTGTAAATCGACCAATCTTCGCGTCAGTCATCTCTATCCTGATCATGGTAGCAGGTGGGGTAGCCATCTTTGTTCTTCCAGTGGCCCAGTTTCCGGAAATCACTCCGCCAATGGTGCAGGTGACGGCTTCCTATCCCGGCGCAAGTCCGCAGGTTGTGGCCGACACGGTGGCGGCGCCTATTGAGCAACAGGTCAATGGTGTCGAGAAAATGCTCTATATGCAGAGCACAAGCGCTCGCGATGGATCATATACTCTAAAGGTAACTTTTGAACTTGGAACTGATGTGGACATGGCCACGGTTCTGGTCCAGAACAGGGTGGGCTGGGCAATGTCCAAACTTCCTCCAGAGGTTCAACGGCAAGGGGTCATTACAAAGAAAACCTCCACGTCGTTTGTCACCATTCTTTCACTATACTCACCCGGAGGCTCGTATGGAGACCTCCAGCTCACCAACTATGTAACCACCGTAATAAAGGATCAAATCAGCCGGCTTGACGGGGTTGGTGATGTCAATGTTTTTCCAGCGAAAGATTACGGTATGCGTATCTGGCTGGATCCCAACCGGATGGAGCACAACAACCTGACGACCAATGAGGTGGTAAATGCCCTGAAAAGCCAGAATGTTCAGGTTACCGCTGGTCGGATCGGTCAGGAACCCGCTCCGAAGGATCAGGCTTTCGATTTTAATATCAGCACCCTGGGGCGCCTGGTGGATCCGTCGCAGTTTGAGGACATAATAGTAAAAACCGGGGATGGTGGGAGCATGGTCCGTATAAAGGATGTCGGCCGAGTCGAACTCGGAGGCAAAAGTTATGACTCCAATTCCTATTACAAAGGGTTTCCCTCCGCAACCATCATAGTTTACCAGTCTCCAGGATCAAACGCCCTGAACGTGGCGGATTCGGTTCGTAACCTCATGGCCGGGCTGAAAAAGGAATTTCCTCCGGATATGGACTATCGGATCATATATGAATCGTCCGATTTCGTCAGAGCTTCCATACATGAGGTTATACTAACCCTTGTCATAGCCTTCATCCTTGTATTCATAGTGGTTTTTGTATTTCTGCAGGACTGGCGCGCTACCCTGGTTCCGGCTACCACTATTCCGGTAACCATTATCGGAACATTCGCTATCATGTACCTCCTGGGTTTTTCGATCAACATGCTAACCCTGTTCGGATTAATCCTGGCGATCGGAATAGTCGTGGATGACGCCATAGTGGTGGTGGAAAATGTCGATCGGAATATGGTCGAACATAACCTGAATTCTAAAGACGCATCCATCAGGGCGATGGATGAAATTACCGGCGCCATCATAGGTATTACTCTCGTTCTAATGGCCGTATTTGTCCCGGCTTCTTTTCTGGGGGGCATCTCCGGACAGCTTTATCGACAGTTTTCATTGACCATTGCCTTTACGACCCTCTTGAGCGCCGTGAACGCCATGACACTGAAGCCGGTTCAATGCTCGGTGTGGCTCAGGCCCAAACATGGAGAAAAAAACTATTTTTTTCAGAAATTCGACTCAGTGTTCAATAGAATCACCCTCGCATATACTCGAGTGATCGAAATTCTCGTCAGGCGGGTTCCTGTCATGCTAATGGTGTGGCTGGCTGCCCTGGGGCTTACTTTTTTTATTTTCACAAAGGTTCCAACAGGTTTTTTGCCTCCCGAGGACGACGGTTTGATCATGATAAACTTCCAACTCCCTGACGGCGCCTCGCTCCAGAGGACGGACGCAGTGGCTAAGAAAATTTTGGGGGTTTTGGGCGAAACCGAGGGGGTGGTGGACTATTCTGTAACGTCGGGAAACTCAATCCTAGACGGAATGGGGTCAAACCTTGGGCTTGGATTTGCTTCTCTGGCGCCATGGGATGAACGACTGAAAAAGGGTAGATCAAAGGCGGCGATAATGACTGAATTGGCCAGGAAATTCTCGCAAATACCCGAAGCCATAGTCTTTCCCTTTTCAAGACCGCCGATTTCCGGACTGGGTGTTAGCGGCGGATTTGAGATGTGGCTCGAGGATAGGGGGGGCGTCGGGATTCAGGCGATGGCCCAAGTAGCCCAGGATGTTGTAGCCGCCGCCAATCATGACACCAACCTGAGACAGGCGAATATGACCTTTAGGGTTGATACCCCTATGATCTTTGCCGACATAGATCGTGTCAAGGCAATGAGCCTGAAAGTGCCGCTGCAATCTGTCTTTGATACCTTGCAGTCATTTCTGGGATCAACCTATATAAATGATTTCAACCAGTTCGGAAGGACCTGGCAGGTCATGGCCCAGGCTGACGCCAGGTTCAGGGCCAGGCCTGAGGATATACACAGATTGCAGGTGAGGAACCTCGCTGGAGAAATGGTCCCATTGG
>CAITZA010000334.1 GCA_903896745.1 uncultured Desulfomonile sp.
TCGGACGCGCCTGAGGCAAAGCGGTCAACACATCGATAAACGGTAACTTGTTGTAAAATCGGCGCTACTGATTTCGCACATCATCCTACTCCCAGCGGGTTAAATGTGTCAAGATATTCACGTGAGGATTTGTTGGAAGAGCTAATATAATATGCTGCCGATGTATAACATACCGAAACTACGTGTCAAACCCCGTGTTGCGTCAGATATTGCCTCTGAGACCAGTTCATATACATGAATTGATTCCAATTCATCAGAATTTGGTAAAGTTAATAATTATATCAAGTTGTCATTATTATTATTTGTAATTACATCTTAAAATATGAGAAAACATTTTTAGATTGATTTGTTTTGTATAACGTGCTAAATATACACATTATATCTAATATTATAATATATGTGGTGTGGGAACGACATGCTCAAATCAGTGTTAATGGCGGTAGTAGTTATAAGTTTGTGTTGCGCTTCCGCTTGGTCACAACAAGTTGAAGACAGGAGTAAACTGAAAGGACCTCGCCAAACTAACCTACACAATCATGACAAGTCTGATACATCTGCCATGTTGGTACGGAATTTTGGGGAAGATTCGCCCAATGGGATGGATGGATCGACCAACGCACGCTCTTCTTCGAAATCTTCCGTAGTCAATGCCGACAAGACAAAAAATAGCGCCCAAAAAACATTCCGCTCTACATCGCTTTCATTGACGAATTCCATGTCACGCAAGCCGTCGTTGAGCATAAAAATGCCTCATGAGTCAGCGGGTTTTGGTTTGGCGTCGTCATGGGGTAACAACCAAGATTTTGTAAAAACTGCGTCTTTGGTAGAAAGGAAGCGAATAAACTCTCTCTTGATGCCTGGAACATTTCTTGGGGGGCTCGGGAGGTTACCATCAAGTCGGGATGTTCTTTTGGAAAAGATACAACCTGATGAGAATTCATTCTGGAAACGTCTGGAAATAGAGGTGAGTCATTCTTCTCACATTTTCAGGCTGTATGCTGAAAAGTCAGATGGGAAGAGGGAAACCCTTTACGAGTGTAGGATAGGTTTGGGAGCGCCCGAGTTTCCAACACCGGTCGGGGTTTACTATGTGACGCACATTTATGATCAGGACCCCTGGTGGATACCGCCACCAAACAGGGCCTGGGCTGCCGGAGATTCTCCGAGTCAGAGAGTTTACGGTGGAACCATGGCGCCTCTGCTGAAAAAGAAACCTGTAAGTGTCAGGAAAAAGGACAGAGACAGGGACAAATACCAAGAAGACTTTGTAGAAAATTCTGTAAAACTCGAGGACTATGGTTATCGTTTTCACGGAACGAATCAGCCAAGAAGCATTGGTCGAAACCAGTCACATGGATGTGTAAGGATGTTGTCAGATGACGCAAAAAAAGTTTCCAGCCTTATAAAGGATCATGTAGGCGCCCTGGATCGCAGAGAGTCTGAAAACGGGCCGTATGTGGTTCTAAAAGCGCCCGTGAAACTGAATCTTGTAAAATAGCGATGGTTTAGTCGCATCCCGTGAAAAAAGGTCAGCGCAAATCCAAAAGCTTTCTGATAGTTGCCGATAATTCGTCTTTTCCCATTGGCTTGTTCATATATGCGCTGATTCCCATCCCCGAAGCCTCGTCCTCTTCAATTATGTCCGTATACCCGCTACAAAGAACTATCGGTAGAGATGGGTGGTTTTTTCTTATTTCTCTGGCTAACTGTATTCCATTCATTCCAGCCATGGTCATGTCAGTGATCACCAAATCAAATTCACTTCCAGGCTGACCGACAAGGTCTAACGCCTGAATGCCTGAAGATGCTGTTGTTACCGAATAACCCATCAACTCGAGCAGTTGTTTGGACACCTCCAGGACTGAGACCTCATCGTCAACATACAGAATGCGCTCAAACCCCCCGATGTCGTGAGATACATCGTGATCTTGGGCCAGGCCTGATTCCTGTTCAAAAATTTTGAAATAGACCCGGAATTCTGTTCCACTTCCAAATTCAGACTGAACATCAATATGGGCATGGTGGTTATGGACAATAGAATGAATCATTGGAAAACCAATACCAATTCCAGAAGTCGCCTGATCGGCGCTCGCGACAGGATCCAATATTTGGTTTAAAACTTCTTTTGAAATTCCATGACCGGTGTCCCTGATAGTTAGGCGCACATATTTTCCCGGAGTCAGCTGTTTTTCGCTATCGGAATTGGCCTCGCCAATATCAATGTTATCCAGGCCAATCAATAGTTTGCCTCCGGAGTCGATCATGCTGTCTCGCGCAATAACAACAAGGCTTACAATTAATTCATACAACTGAGAGGGGTCGGCTTTAACGAGATCATGCAGGCAGTTGATGCGCTCTTCCATTTGAACATTTCTTGGAATGGCGCCACGCATATACTTTGATATTTCTTTCAACAAAGGACTGAGATTGAGAGGTTTCATTTCGCTGCCGGTGTCTCTGGAGAATGTCAGAATCTGATTAACCATTTCCTTGATTCGCTGCCCGGCTTTAAGGATACTACGCATGTAATTTGCCACGCGAGAACCAGCGGTTGCTTCTCCGAGAGCGAGGTCAGCGTAGCCCGTCATGACCAACAACGCATTGTTGACGTCATGGGCGACCCCAGCGGCCAATGTTCCCATTACCTCCATTTTTCGGGAACGAGTCAGCGCTTCCCGCATTTTTTTTATTTCGGAAATGTCTCTCCCGACCAACTGATAGAAGGCAGGGATTCCATTGTCGTCAAAAAAGCGCATTGCGCTCCATTCGAAATACCGGATTTTTCCGAATGGGTCCCGCATCCCAAACTCGCATGTCGTGTCAGGATCATTATCTGTTAAATCAGAAAGGCGAGCTTTGGGGTCATACTGGTCCGAAGTGACTGCCCAAACGAAAAAGTCTGATCCAAGTAATTCGTCTTTGTCCTTGCGAACAAAATTGCAAAAAGCCTGGTTTACAAAAATCAGTCCTGAATCCGTAGTGAATCTGACAATGAGTTCA
>CAITZA010000335.1 GCA_903896745.1 uncultured Desulfomonile sp.
AGCCTTGCGCCCGACCATGTCAGGATTGCTCCATACAGGCGGGTGAGGGACGAAATAAGGCAATTTATTGACAAGCTTGCCCAAAAAATCGGTTAACACGGGTTTGATCTACTAAATAATGGATCGTGAGGCGTCGTTCTTATACATGTAGCTCATTGATTGAGGCCCGGTTTACGTGTATAAGTGCTCATCCGGCCAAAGCGATGCCGTAAACGCGACAGCCTGGCAGCCGCGTTTACGCAGGGATATGTTTCCTCGATTAAACTACAGTTAACGACTTTGTTCTTGAATTTGTCCGTTTTCTCAATTAGCGATGGTTTGTATCTCGAAGTTGAATGAATTTCTAATCAGAGAATGAAATATGTCGAAAGAAAAAATTCTGGTAATCGATGATGAAGAAGACATTCTTGAACTTGTCCGTTACAATCTGGTCAAGAATGGTTATCGTGTTACATGCGTGACTTCAGCGGAACGGGGACTTGAAAAATTGAATGAAGAAACTCCGCATGTCATATTGCTGGACCTAATGCTACCCGGAATGGATGGCCTGGACATGTGCAGAAAGCTTAGAAACAACGCCGCTACCGCAAACATTCCCATCATAATGATTACTGCGAAGGGTGAGGATGCGGATATAGTCACAGGACTGGAGCTTGGTGCTGATGACTATATTACAAAGCCGTTCAGCCCGCGTGTGTTACTTGCCAGAATCAGGGTTCTATTACGCAGGAACAGACAGGAGGATGTTGACGAAACCAGCGTCCTCAAGATTCACGATATAGTCGTAAACCCTGTGAGGCATGAAGTTCTCGTAAAAGGAACCCCCTTGGTTCTAACCGCTACTGAATTTGGCATATTGCATTTCATGGCCCGACGCCCCGGTTGGGTATTCAGTCGCGATCAGATTATTAGCGCGGTCAAGGGAGACGACTATCCTGTTACCGAACGATCTGTGGATGTGCAGATAGTTGGTTTGCGCAAGAAGCTTGGAGACTCTGGTGATCTCATAGAGACAGTTAGAGGAGTAGGTTACCGATTTAAGGAGTAGGTCATGGCGGAGATCAGACCAAAACTGACACGCTTTCTTTTTCCTTCCTTTGCAGTCATTATCACCGCGGCTGTGACAATCATGACGTGGCTCACAGCATCTTCGCTAACTGAAGCAATGAGACAGCAAGCCATTTCAGGTCTTCAGACACAGGCCGCCATTCTGGCCAATCTATATTCACCCCTGCTCGAAACAGGCCAGGCTTCCACCATAGAATCAACCATACGGACAATTGGGGCCGCATCACAGAACCGCCTGACCATTTTTGGAAAGGATGGTCGTGCAATTGCGGATTCATGGGATGACCCAACCCGAATGGACCTCAACATAAAACGTCCGGAAGTCTCCGAAGCCCTCTCAGGGCAGGTTGTGGTTAATTCAAGAACCAGTTTTACGCGCAATTCCCGGATGATTTTTGTGGCTGTTCCGATAATGGCGCACGGAAATATCGAAGGCGTGGCTCGCGTAGCTATGAAGTCTTCCGCAATATCCAGAGCAGTGTCGATGGCCTTCTGGCAAATTGCGGCCGCAGGAATCGTGGTAGTAATCCTGGCGTCGGCTGCCGCCTTCTTTGTCAGCAGACGAATCAGCGCCCCGGTTTCCGAACTCGTTGAGGGCGCCAAAAAAATGGCCGCTGGTGACACAACCTATAGACTAGAGCCTCCCGAATTCGGAGAATGTCGCGCTCTAGCGGAAGTCATGAATCAGATGGCCAGCCAGCTAAACTCAAGGATAAGCTCTCTCACTGAACAACGTAACGAACTGGAAGCGGTTCTTTACGGCATGAGTGAAGCGGTCCTTGCCATTGACTCTGATGAAAGGATTATTCGTGTTAACAAGGCCGCAGAGAAGCTCTTCAAAATTGACGGTTCCAAAATTAAAGGG
>CAITZA010000336.1 GCA_903896745.1 uncultured Desulfomonile sp.
GTACCGAAACCACCCTGCGGACGAATGGTCATGGCGTAAAGTTTCATGTCGTAACCCCTATTTTTCAAATAGCCGCATACTGTTGAACTTCTCCGCCATTGCCTTGTCGTCAAATTCGAATCTCACCCGACCGTAACCTCTCGATCCACTGCCTCCCAATGAATCTGACTCCAGGAGTTTCAGACCTGACAACAGGAAACTCACAAGGTCATCGTCACCTTCCATCTGTTTGACAGTGACAGAAAAATCGAATTGGGCATCGGATGGAACCCTCTCCGTAAAACGTGGATTTGCCGCAGTGCCACTTATCCTGTTGATAGAGTTTTCAGACTTGACTTCGGTCAGCGCTAAATTTCTGTCTACACATGTTTGCAACCATCTGCGACTCATCGGGCAATCGGCAAAGGAGACCCTTGTCGGGCCAAGCTTCCTGTTGTCATCGCTTTCAGATCCACTTGCCCCAAATAACTGCAGTATTTTTTTGCATTCCGATTTCTGAGTTCCGTCACATTTGCCCAGAGTGTTTATCGATACCGGCGCCCCATCAGTAATGGTCATGAGGCCACTCTTCATTTCCAGAAGTGATCGGACTTTTCCTTTTATTGATGATCCGGGAATGTACGGTTCATTTGTGTGCGGATGCTTGATGACCGGGTTGTCAACACCACCAATTTTCATGTCCATGTCACCGGCGCCTATATGCAGACCACTCTCCAGAGTGATAATACCCCTTATTTCTTCTATCCCTGTTAATTTCATGTCTTGTCCTCCCCTAATTTTTGGGCACGTAAAGTTTGTAGAAACCCATCAACGCTTCAAAGAATGTGGCAAAAATCCGTAGATCTTCAGGTTTCTTAACCTGAAGCACCGATTCTTTGATGAAACTGAGAAAATTATCCGATACGAGTTCCCTACCCCTTGCGTAAGCGGCTTTTGCGATAACCAGGTGGAGTTGCGGCTCGACTGTTTTCCATGAGTTGGGTCGTGTCTGGGCAATGTTGTCAAGCCTCAGTATTTCATCATAAAATTTTCGGATCTGGGTGCGCCGGTTAATTCTGTTACTGCTTTCCGAATAATCTTTGCGCATTGACTTGGCCATGTCTTCGGCTTTTATGGAAAACAGGGTCGGGTCTATGGACTCATCTTTCTGCCTGAATACTATCTTTTCCACGCTTAATCTCCTATCTGATACTGTAGAGCAGTTCCCACACGGGTATTTTAAGTTCTGATCCGTATTTCATGAGCCATTGCGCCAGTTGGACGTGAATTTTGGCGACTTTTTCCTTGCGAGCCACACCGGAAATCTCTCGCGCTACATTTCTTTCGACCGTATATGCTAGCTGTGAACGCCATTTCGTGCATGCGAGGTCTGCAATACGGGTGACGGACTTGCCCAGTAGTTTTTCCTTTCCCGCCATGTCCATCAACTCGTTTAGCCTGTAGAGCATGGCATTGTTGATAAGGCCCTCGCTACGCCACTTCATGAGGGTTTGCCTGATTTGAGAGAGCTCGTGAATTTGTTTCCAGGTGACGGTCTGGTCGAACATGGAAACCCTGTCCTTGCCTCTATCCTTTGAACATTCCAGTTCTTTTTCCGCGGCCTCGGCCATTTGATCAACAGGAGTATTCGCCTTTCTAAAGACTATGCCGGCCGAAAAATGAACGTTCACGTTATGACAAACATATTTTGCAAAGTCATCGCTCAGCGTTCGCGACAATTCAACGATCGCATTCCATGGCCCTATCAGAAACAGGTCGTCCCCACCGGCAAATACTGTGTATATGTTGTTGAACTGTTTGTTTGTCTGGAGCAAATATGGAAGGTACAGTCCGAAAAAGAAATTGATCTGACGGCTGAGTGTCGCAAGGCGCGAAACGGTCAGAGCGCCCTTTGGGAGGCCGCATGTCATTAGAGCGCCGAGATTGTCGACATCAGCCTTAATAACACCAAGCGCATCCACTCCGCTGAATTTGTCGGGATTGTCGGGACAGGGAGCAAGAGCCAGCGCAGAAATGTGACCAAATGTCTTGGGTTGTCCCTCTTTTATCGCGTCGATTAACTCTAATGTCTTCTCTTCACTTTTATCGCCCAATAAATAACGAACATCTTCCATATCGCTTTCATCATAAACGGGAATGTATGCGTTTATAAATTTGCGGGCTGTGCGGGTTTTCCATTTCGAGTCGGATATCAGGGATATATCCCACTCACGTAGTTTTTCCCCGCTATTCATCACTTTTTCGGTATCGGCGCCGTGGTAAAAACCGATCTGATAGTGATCAAAGATAGGCGCCATAAGGCTGTTTTCAGTATTTGCAGGTCGTGAGGAAGCCGTGTAAACAACGAGATTGTCCTTTTTGACAATGCTCGCGCCTATGTACACGTGGTCCCTGCATATTTTACAGGATGAACCGACATCTCTGATATAGGCTGTATTCTCAGCCTCAGGATCTGCAGGCCTTTTACCACAAAGAGGGCACAAAGGGCTGCGCAATTTATTGTTGAATGAATCCAGGTAGTCGGGCGCCACTCCCCCGCAATTGTCAAGATCGATACGGTTGAGTTTCTGCCGTTCCATCTTTTGCTGAAGCCTGTCCCGGAGTTCTATGAATCCACCTCTTACAAAGTCTTTGGCCGTGGCCTCCACATGGGCGAACCCTAAGGCGCTCTGACCAAATGCAATCTTTGTCAGCCAACCGTTGATTTGCGAAGTAACCTTTTTTATTGCGGTCACTGTTGAAGATATATTAGGCGCTATTATAGTGAACTTCCCCGCAGCGTTCAGGACTACGGAACTGAAGGGTAAACCGGCTTCACGACACAACATGTCGGCGGCCAGTTCACAAAGAAGCGACACAGTAAAGGAACGCCCACGCAACAATTTCGACCTTAACTTCCGAAGGTCTCCCGATGTCTTCAGTATGAAATCCTGTATCCCGAAAAAATCCCCTAGAATGATCAAAAACTTGTGGTCATCCTGGTTTTTGATTGCGTCTGCCGTTAGGGATCCGTTTTCCCTGTGAAAGAGGTAGATGGCTGTCGCGAGCGAAGCCGTGCTTCGACAATGGTCATACAGTGAAACGTCCGGAATAACCCTGCCGGCCCTCGCTGCAGGAACACACGAGGCATATTTCAGGAACAGGCTGTCAAAGTTTTCAAACCATAATTCGATATTGCCTTGCCTCTGCCCAAGCAACGCCAGTTCCCTGATGAAATCCCTGAACAGCTCTTTGTACTCATCCCGAGCCTCTGCATTTGACTTTTGCGACGCCTCACAGCTCCTGTATGGAAAAATACTCAACGGCCCCAGCGCTTCGAGAGGATAGGCGTACTCATATTTTGCCGAAACAGGGTCATGTTCAGGGTTGGGACTGATTTTTTCGAGAAGGGGGACCATTCTCGTTTTTTTGTAGTCCCTGAAATCTACCTGCTGATTGTAATCGTCCTCAAACTCCTTTCGGTCCCATCCACTGCTAAGACGATCCGCAATTGAAATCACCCACTGCAATGGAGTTTCAGGTTTATGGTGACACGCCGCAAGGTTTATAAAAGAATCACCCGTTCCCCAATTTCCAGAATTAAATTGAGCTGGCAGAATGTCACGGTAACTTTCTATGAATGCCGCTGTGAGCAAACCATGCGGATGCGTATGTCTACCATCGTGAAAAGGTTGATATATGTCCGCGTTGTTTCGGATGTAAGATTCTGAAACCTGCAGTTCGTCCCTATCAACCAGCTTGCCAACATCGTGAAAATAGGCTGAGCCCTTTATCTTCAGTACATTTTCATCCATTTTTCCTCCCCGTAACCTATTTGTAACCCTGTTAATGAAACCAATTACACTCTCCTGCTTCTCCGTACAGTTCCGCTTCTTCCAGATTACTGAACCTGAATTTTTCCGAGTCCAAAAGTAGTGGCCTTCCCAAGGTGTGTCAGCTCGCAGTAATTCAGTAGAGGGATGAATTCAGCGACTGCGCCCTCATAGACCGCTTCACCCACGAGGCCTCCCATCTGCATCCGCGTTTCCTGCCGATTGGAGTACCTGGTCCAGTCAAGCCACCGCAAGCTTGAGCTCAACTGCCTTACCTTGCCGGCTCTCTCAACTAGCCCCCTGTAATCGAGGTGCGGCTCACCAACTCCAAAACTGTTGTTCAGAGACGAAATCCTTCGCAGTACAGACCTGACAAGTACATGAAAAGGAAGATCATCCAGTAAGTGGTTTTTGAACTTCAGTCTCAGGGGAGTCTGAAAAATGATCCGTAGTCGGTCCGTCGGGCTACAGGGACTTGCGACAGGGTTTAAGTCAAGCTCTTTGGTTTTGGGAGGCGAAATAGTCCCGGCGACTGAATCGAACACAACGTCACGCCCACTCACAACCGTCTTCAGCTCAAAAACACCCCGTTTTCCATCAACTATCCGGCCCAAACCCAA
>CAITZA010000337.1 GCA_903896745.1 uncultured Desulfomonile sp.
ATCAGATTGACGAACTTGGAAACACTACATATATTCTAAAGTAGTCAACACGGTTTTTGACGATGAGCTATGAGCTGAAAGGTCGAGAGAAATGAATACAGAAGATTCCATGAAAGACACAAATTTGCCGGATCCCAAGGAAATTGAAAAAGAGATTAATGACTTCCTTGCCGAGAAATATGGAAACAGAATTAGAATCATGGGAACTCAGATTGGACCGTGGCCTGGAGTGGACGAATCGTCTGAAGGCAAGGCGGCCAATATTGAACAAACCCCCGAAAGAATACGTTTTGACATGAAGCCTGCTGAACTTCATGACTATCTTGACAGATACGTGATTCGGCAGGATGAGGCCAAAGAAATCCTGGCCACTAAAATTTGCACACACTTTAACAGGATAAGATATTTTCAGGAGCATGGAGACAGTTCTGATCGGGAAGGTATAGGTAGAATCAAGAATAACATCCTCCTGATTGGACCCACAGGTGTTGGGAAAACATATCTCATAAAGCTAATAGCCAAGAAACTGGGCGTTCCGTTTGTCAAAGGGGACGCTACAAAATTTAGTGAAACCGGTTACGTTGGTGGTGATGTAGAAGACCTCGTTAGAGACCTGGTTCAGGAGGCTGATGGGGATATAGAAAAGGCAAAATACGGCATTATCTACATTGATGAAATAGACAAGATAGCCTCGTCAGGTAATATAATTGGTTTGGATGTTTCCCGGACAGGTGTACAGAGGAACCTTCTCAAACCTATGGAAGAGACCGAGGTTGATCTGAAGGTAGCCCATGATCCTATCTCCATGATGGAAGCGGCTGCCCATTTTCAGAAGACCGGGAAAAGGCTCAAGAGAACCATCAATACAAAAGACATACTGTTCATTGTATCCGGGGCTTTTAACGGCCTTGAGGAAATTGTGTCCAGGAGACTTTTTTCCAAGGGCCTTGGATTCAAGGCTGACCTGAAAAAGAAGGAAAACCGCTCAGACCTCTTTAGGGAAGTCAAATCAGAGGATTTGATCAAATACGGATTTGAATCTGAATTTGTAGGACGGATCCCCGTTGTAGCGGTATTGGAAGATCTAAGCCAGGATGATCTCTACAAGATTCTAAAGAACCGTTATTCAAGCGTTGTTACATCCAAGAAACAGGATTTCAAGTCTTACGGGATAGATATTCGATTCACCGACGATTCGCTCAAAGTGATAGCGCAGGAGGCTTTCAAGGAAAAGACCGGGGCAAGGGCGCTTATCAGTGTCGTTGAAAAAATACTGGTGGGATTTGAAAGGGTGTTACCCTCAACTGACTTAAAGCGTTTCACGGTCACAGAAGAACTGGCTAACGATCCCAGACCCTTTCTCAGGGAAATTCTGTCCGACGAATACCACCCATCGAGATGCGAAATATTTGAGGACGTGGACATGCTCGAAAGGGATGAACTCCTGAGCGAACTTGAATCTCGGGCTGAGGAATTTATTCAGTGTTATGGTAAGGCCCTCTCCAGGGAGGCGCTCGATCAGGTCATAGATTCATCCATCAAACGTGGCCTGTCGGCAGAAACAGTTTACAAACGTTACCTGAAACTCGAGCAGGATGTGAAAACGTTTGAGGAAGAGTTCGAGAGAATATATGGCATCAGGATAAGGTTCGCGGATGATGCTCGTAGAGAGCTTATCAGGCTATCTCTTGATGGTTCGGAAGCGCCTCTGGTTGTCTGCAGAAAAATTTTCCAGAATTATCATCACGGTCTAAAGCTTGTGATGGAAAGAAGCGGGTCTACCGAATTCGAAATTCCGAAAAATGCCGTGATAAATCCCGAGAAATATTTGAATGACATGATTCAGGAAACATATCGAAGTTAGAAATGTTGCTTGTTGCAAGGCGTGCCTGAGAACAATTCATAATGAATTAGGGGCTCCAGGCAAATCTTAGCAAAAATAAAAAGCCCGATCTATTGACCGGGCTTTTTTATTTTTCCCTTAAAGATCCCTATTCATCCATGCTGCTCTTGTTTTTTGCATCAAACATGCTTCTCTGATTAGGAATTGGAGCTGTAGTGGGGGGTGAGAAGATCTCCTTCAGTGTTGACCATAAACCTCCTGTTTCCTGTTGTTGCTGCTCCTGCTGTGACTGAATTCTTAGCGGAGTTGCGGTTCCAGGCGGAGTAACTGTTAGCCCGGGAGCGCCTGCGGCCTGCGGATAGCCTTGCTGTTGAGGAGGCGCTGAATAACCCGGTGGATACGCTGAGGTCGGCATCGACTGAGGTTGAGCGGCAGCCATCGGCTGCTGTTGATAGGGCTGTTGAGGCGCGTACTGAAGAGATTGAGCCGGCGACTGGGCAGCCATCTGGGCTTGCGCCTGTCTGGCGGGACCTGCCCCGGATTCTCCACTCACACCCATAAGCTCATAATATCTCTGCTGCGCTGCCCTCAAACCCTCATAGGCCTCTCCAACCGCCTTCTTGTGATATTCATCCTGGAGCTGTTTTTGTCTGACTTCCTGCTCTTTCAGTTTCTGCTGGGCTGCGGCATACAACGCCTGTGTTTGCTGAAGCTCCTGCATGGCTGCCTGCTGTTGAGCCGCCAATTCCGCTGCTCTCTGCCTCGCTACCGCTCTCTCATAGGCCTGCCGTTGCGCTGCCTGCACCGATGGGTCTGAACTCAAACCGCTCGATCCTTCATCAGTCGCTGGCTGCTGTTGATACTGGCCGTAAGCCTGCTGTTGAGGGTATTGCTGTTGACCATAAGCCTGCTGGGGAGCCTGCTGAGGATATTGTTGTTGCTGTCCGTAACCATATCCCTGTTGAGACCCCTGTTGAGGATAAGACTGTTGCTGGTATGCGCCCTGTTGTTGGGGATAATAAGGCTGTTGCTGTTGAGCTGCCTGAGTGGTCCCTCTATTCTTCTTGGATGACCTCTTACCTGTGTCCGCCGCAGGGGCCTGTGGGGTCTGGTACATTTGCTGGGGCGCCTGGTAAGTTTGTTGCTGAGGAACCTGATACTGTTGCTGATACCCCTGCTGTTGAGTATTGTAATAGTCGGATGGATTGTAATACATGCCCGACTGTGAGGTCGTTTCAGGGCTCATGGCGGAACTTGATGACGATGACGGGTAGTAACTCGTTATTGGCGTGCCGCCATAGTTACCTGTAACTGCCTGGTAACCACCCTCTCTTTGCATGTTATCCAGGTAATTGTGCCAGTAAGGATAATATGCTTGAGGCATTGAACCATCCTGGCCGGCGCCACTTTGCATTAATGAAGAGTTGTCATAGGTTTGCCCCCAAGACAAAATTCCTGTTTGTGGCAATATAGTCAGGGCTGCAACAAGACAACCCGTGATAAGCTTACGTCTTTCAGGCATGACGCTTCTCCTTTCGGCCACGGTGGTTCAAGAATAAGGCTCTGCCCTTCCTACTGACCGAGGATAGGAAACAATGCCCGTTTTTCAAAATGTGAACCAGCCATTGATGGACATTCTTATTATACTTTTTTTTATAAGAAAATCAATATAAAAAAAGGTTCCGACTTTTTTTAAACCTCTATAATGTCAACTAGATGTAAATAATACCTAAATAGCTATCTAAGTGATGCGTCTATTTTACTATTTTCAAGAGGTTCTTGGTGGATTTTATCGGATCAACACTCTGGGTTCCCTTAATCCGGTCGTTAAAAATCTTGTTCTTTACGCGTACGGAATTTATTAGAAAATATACTATAATTGACCTTTCCCAGTCTCGATTTGGAGCAAAATCTGACACCTTGTTCAGATACTTCTCCTGCAGTTGAGCAAGGGACGCCTCATCGAAATCCAGAATCCTGTCAGCTAATTGTAATAAAACTTCCTCGATTTTCAAGTGGCCTCCATGGTTTGTGAAGTATCCTGAAATAATCCACTCCTAAGTAAAAAAACCTGAATTTCCAATCAAGAGTCGTCAGGAATTAATGGAACGCCCTGCCAGTATTCCAAGCTCCAAGGCCTTGATGTTCATCTGTCTGATGTTCTCACGTTCATTAAGCATTAGACCGTTGTAAATCTCTTCGGAACTGAGTGGGAAACCTGGCGCCGTCGAGGCAAATCCAAGGGTTACAACATTTTCGAGTTGAACCGCCCCCAACTCCCGAGCTATTCCGGTTGCGTCAATGCGTATTATTTTGCTGTCCCGTTGAGCGGGGGAATTTTCCATAATCATGCCGTCAGGCTTCAGAAAATGAATGTTATTGCCGGTTTCATTTTCGTCCAGAGAGATGAGGAAATCAGCCTTTCCCCAACGCACCAGGGAGGAGTTATAGTCCCCTATTTTTACACAACTGTTTATGGACCCACCCCTAACGGCCATCCCATGAGTTTCCGCCGATATCACACTCAGTCCCTGGGAAGTAGCTATATCGCCAATCAAACGTGTAAGGAAAACGATACCCTGTCCGCCACGTCCACATAATACTATTTGACTCATTTCATGAAACCTTCCTGGTAATCGATCCGCAAGGGCAGACACTAACGCAGAAGCCGCATCCGGAGCACGAGTCTGAGTCTATGACTACTCTCCTGTCTTCCTTGACGAACGATATGGCGGGGCATTCAAGATCCCTGACGCATGTCATACACCGTTCACAGTTGTCCATAACCATGTAACGGTCTTCTGAAAGCGCGACGCCCTTTGCCCTGATGCAGGGCCTTCTGGTTATTATGACTGAAACACCGGACGAATTTTCGACCGAGTAACTGTAGGAACGCTCAAATGAATCCTTCAATGCTTCGTAATCGTAAGGATCGACCACCTCTACAAAATTTACTCCGCAAGCCCTGATGAGGGCTTCGATATCGACAGAAACGCCTCTGGAGCCGTCTGCCAATTGATCCGAAGCAGGTGTGGGCTGTCCTCCAGTCATGGCTGTCAGGCTGTTGTCCATAAGTATCAGAGTAAAAGATGTTTTGGTATGAACGGCGTTTATCAGGGCCGGTATGCCGGCGTGGAAGAAAGTCGAGTCCCCGATGGTGGCGACAACTTGGGGGGTAATTTGTCCAGATGGGGTATGAGTGAAACCGGAGGCCATCCCGATTGACGCTCCCATGCATAAACAGGTGTCAACAGCCCCCATGTTGATTCCCAAAGTGTAACATCCGATATCCCCAGGATAAATTCCCTTGTCAAAAACCTGTCGCAACATGAAAAAAGCCGGCCTGTGAGGACAACCGGCGCACAGGGATGGTCTCCTGGCCTTAATCTGGACATCCGGTCGAACCCTGGCCGGCGCGTCCAAGGCCTGAAGTAGCAGGTCCTCAACGACCTCCGGGGTCAATTCTCCCTGTGAAGGAACCAATCCGGAGACGCGACCGACAAGTTTCCTTCTGTCGGAAACCTGAAGCTCTATGACAGGGTACGTTTCTTCTATGACGAGAGTTTTCTCATACTTGTCCGCAATCCTCTGGAGAGCGGCTTTATTTGCAGGGAAAGGCATATTGATCTTGAAGACATCAAGCTGTTTAAACTGGTCTTCATCCCGAACTATATCAAGAACGTGTGACGCAACCGAACCGCTTGTGATTACAGCCAGCTTACTGGATGATCCCTCATGTGCGAGATAAGGTGAACTCTCGGGCTCATCAGAAACCATGGTTTCAAGTTTCCTGTTCAGGTCTGCGTGCAATGCCAGTCTGAATTTGGGGATGGCTGCCCAACGGGTCCAGTTTTTTCTGAACGGTCCCGCGTCAACAATATCGACCGGATTATTCAGACGCACGTTCTGTCTTGAATGGCAAACTCTCAGGCATGGCCTGACCATAACCGGAACTTCGTATTTCTCCGAAATTTCGTAGGCCCTTTTTATCATTTCCAGGGCTTCGGTCGGTGTGCCCGGGTCCAGAACGGGGGCTTTTGCAAGCCATGCAAAAAAACGGGAATCCTGCTCCGTCTGACTCGAATGAGGACCAGGATCGTCTGCCACAATCAATACCATTCCACCCCTGACGCCAAGATAGGTTGCGCTGAGGTATGCGTC
>CAITZA010000338.1 GCA_903896745.1 uncultured Desulfomonile sp.
CAAATAGCCTAGAAGTGGTTCCAAAAATGTAATGTAGCTCAAATTGCTTCCGAATTAAAAACTACTTGTACTTTCAGTTTGTTACGCGCATGAGGCTTTTCGTAGGTGATCCGATGAGCCGTCGAACTGAATTGCTGACCGATGCGCATGTGTAGATCTGGTAAAAATCAGTGAAGTGTTCGGCGCCGGCCACAAACATTTGACCAGTACGCCATAGCTCCTGATAGTCTATTCCTTTAATTTTTTTGACGGAAGGCTGTCTATTCCGATAATGAAAAGAACCAGCAACCCTTGCGGATTGACTGATGGTTGTTTTTCAACCACGATATGAATATAGTTTAATGACGATATGTTATATATGTTTCCGGCAGGTGATATACCTGGAACCTGGACGATTCCCCAATCTATTTCATCAATTAATGAGGCCTGGAGAGAAAGAATTAACCCAAATATGAGTTGATCACGAAACCATGCCTCAACAATCTAAATCATTATTTGCAAGAGCGTGACATGGCAGAAAGCGGTGTTTTCCACGCATCACTCCTGGTCTGAAATCCAAGGCAGTCCCCACTTTTCCTGAAATTCTGTCAAGGTATTGATATCATAACACAACAAATTGCGTAGTGTCCGTTAGAGCTATGTGGCATGGCGATTGCTAGCAAATGTTCAACAGGTCATGATCTCTGGTGAACAGGGTCTTTCATGGAGTGGGGAATGACTATTCCTCTTGTAGGACACAATCAGTTTTCAATTCCATGTAGGCCAAGGAGGCAAAAAAAATGAAAGAGACATACCGAGTCCCATGTTTCCCGGAAATGTCAAAGTTCTTGAAACTTGATGACTTACGGGTTAGGGACAAACTGTTCGAGACGATAGGGTTTTCGGAGCACGAAGCGGAAAAGCCTGTCCGAAGGGTCCAACAAGTGAAAAAGACGGCTGGCATGGAAAATTTGACAAGTTTGCAGATTTTCGTTTACGGACGCCAGGACGCCGCTTGATTCCGAAAATGAAAATGCTCGCTTGTCCCCTGACTATGGCCGTTCCCAAACGAATTTTACTTCCGCGACCTGTTTCTATAAGAGGTGGCTTCCGAGTTCAAACTGAGAGCCACCTCCGGAAATTTTTCTGGACGGACCAGGAGCATTGCGGAAAAGCTATTGAGGCAATCAGGAATAAATCCATGTTCCTGGTGTGTTGTCGCTAGATATGTGGAGAACGACTTCACCTTTGAATGCCCAACGATTTCATGTGATGGGTCAGTGAATCCCGGCTAATCCCAAGCAATGCCGCTGTTTTATTTACACGTCCACCAGAACGGGCCAGAGCGTCCTCAATCAATGTCTTCTTGAATTGATACATTCTGTCCGGAAGGGAGAGATCAAGGCTTGAAACAGAGTGTTGGGAGGCGCCCTCCAGGTGTTCAGAAAGGGTTCCGTGTTTATGCGGTAATACCAGATGTTCAACTCTTATTACATGAGACCGTTCAGAAATAATCAAAGCCCTTTCTAAAACGTTTCTCAATTCCCTGACATTTCCGGGCCATGCGTACCTTGCCAACGCCGCCATGGCATTTTCATCCAAAGAGGGGATGACTGAGCGCCCCATTTTTATCGAGAGAAATTCGAGTATATCTCTTGCCAGAATATTGAGGTCTTGAAGTCTTGAACGAAGTGGTGGAACCTGTATAGTAAATACATTGAGGCGATAATAGAGATCC
>CAITZA010000339.1 GCA_903896745.1 uncultured Desulfomonile sp.
AAACCCCGGCACAATGGATCCCACAAACATGAACAGCAGGGCATTAATGACCAACACAAAGAAACCGAGCGAAATAACGGTCAAAGGCAGGGTGAGCAGTATCAGGGCAGGCCTGATAAGAGCATTTAGAATGCCTAGTATAGCCGCAGCCAGAAGAGCGGAACCCAAATCGTCCACCTGAACCCCTGAAAATAGCTTGGGCACAATCAAAACAGCCAAGGTTATGGTCAACCATCTGATTAGTATACCAGGCATTGCTTTTCCTTTCTTCGTTACTCCGGGAATGGTCTAGCTTTTTTCAGACTGATTGGCCTTTCTGATAAAAGGCTCAAGCAAATCAATCGGCACAGGGAATATTGTGGTTGAGTTCTTCTCAGCTGCAACTTCCACAAGTGTCTGAAGGAATCTGAGCTGAAGCGCGGTCGGCTCCTTCGCGATAATTGTTGCGGCTTCGGAAAGCTTGGCCGCTGCCTGGTATTCACCTTCCGCGTTAATAACTTTGGCGCGTCTTTCTCTTTCGGCTTCAGCCTGCCTGGCGATAGCTCTTTGCATTTCAGAAGGCAAATCAATATGTTTGACTTCCACCATGGAGACCTTGACCCCCCATGGCCCTGTATGTCTGTCAAGAATTTCCTGAATCTCAAGATTCACTTTTTCTCTTTCAGCAAGCAAATCGTCAAGTTCAGACTGTCCGCAAACACTTCTCAGTGTGGTTTGCGCAAGCTGGGAGGTTGCATAAAGGTAGTTTTCAACCTCTATAACAGCCTTGGTAGGATCCATAACCCTAAAATAGATTACTGCGCTAACCTTTACTGACACGTTGTCCCGGGTGATTACATCCTGCGACGGAACATCCATGGCCACAGTCCTCAGACTTACCCTCACCATCCGGTCAATGACCGGGACCAGAATGATCAGACCCGGCCCCTTGTGGTCTATTACCCTTCCAAGTCTGAATATTACCCCACGCTCATATTCATTGAGCACCTTGATTGCCATGAACAGAAAAACAACTATCAGAAAAATAATTATTCCAATTGCATACATCAGTGTTCCTCCCAGGTTAGTTCTTGGTTTCCAAACGGACTAAACGAGGCTCATCCAGTTTTATTCCCGGACATGCTTCATGACAGATCACGCGAAACAGTAACACTCAGATCATTGACTCTTATGACCCGCACCCTTTCACCCTTTGGAACAAAGCTGTCCGAGTGAGCGTTCCAGTATTCGCCGTGAAGCGCAATTTTCCCCACTGGATCGAGATTTGTCAGGGCTATCCCAACCTCCCCCACCAGACCCTGCTCACCGGTGCGAGGTTTGCTCATCCAGGCTTTCACTACAAGACCCAGAGCAAATATGAAAAAGGATGACACAGCGGCCACTGTAGGAATTATGACCGCCCAAGAAACTCTCATCGCAACTTCACCAGTCTCAAAAAGCATGACCGACCCAAGGGTAAGACTTATGATCGCGCCCACGGTCAATACCCCGAAAGACTGAACCTTCAGCTCCAGCACAAACAACAACACCGCCAGAATTATCAGCAGAATCCCGACATAGTTTACCGGAAGCACCTGAAGCGCAAAAAATGATAACAGAAGGCATATACCACCGGCCACACCCGGAAAAACCATCCCAGGGTTGTAAAGCTCCATCATAATCCCAATCCCGCCAATCATCATCAAAATATAGGCGACATTCGGATTGGCCACTGCATCCAGAATCTTGAACCTCAGACCAGGAACTACCTTTTCGACCGTCGCCCCCATCGTTTTTAGCGTATATTCCTTGTTTTCCTTGGATACCTTGCGCCCATCAAGCTTGTTCAGAAGATCCGGAATGGAATCAGCGACCAGATCGATCACCTTAATATCAAGAGCCTCCTTTGACGTAATGGATACACTCTCCCGAATGGCCTTCTCAGCCCATTCCGTATTACGCGCCTTCCTCGCAACTATCCCGCGTATATAGGCGGTCAGATCATTGATTATCTTTTCCGACATGGCGGATTCGATTTCCTGTCCCCCTCCGCCAACCGGATGCGCCGCCCCTATGTTAGTGCCCGGCGCCATGGCCGCCACGTCAGCGCATACGGTTATCAATGCGCCTGCCGAAGAAGCTGATGATCCACTCGGCGCCACGTAAACCACAACAGGCAGTTTTGCGTTGATCATTTCCTTTATGATCGTTTTTGTGGTGGTAACCATGCCTCCCGGAGTATCCATCCTGATGATGACAGCCACAGCGTTCTTGCTCTCAGCAAGCTCTATACCCTTGATTATGTAGTCAGACAGAGCCGGATTGATAGTTCCATCCACTTCAAGCAAATAGACCAGCGGCTTGTCCGGTTTATCCTGAGCTTCCAGCCTGGAGCTTCCCGCATTAATGAGAGTAATAATTCCGGAAATTACCAGCGCCGCCCCAAAAAATATCCTGAGTCTTTTCATTTCTTATTCCCCACCACGCCCGAGTGGCAGATTTAGCAAGGACATCACCTGTTTCAGATCCTCCCACGCCATGCCCTTGTACTTCCTGTCATTTGGCCCCTGTCTTAACAAGAATGACGGATGAAAGGTGGGCATGACAGGTATGCCATTTCTATCATAAAACTGGCCCCGAATCTTGCCCATAGGGGCCTGAAACCCCAGCAACGCCTTCACCGCTACCCTCCCGAGAGTGACTATGACCGAAGGCTGAATAGCCGCGATCTGGGCATCGAGAAACTGTATGCATTCTATGACCTCGTCATCTTCCGGATCACGGTTTTTAGGCGGTCTGCATTTTACAATATTCGCAATGTATACCCGGGACCTGTCCAAACCCATGGCTGCTATCATTTTTGTAAGTAACTGCCCCGCCCTCCCAACGAATGGCCTGCCCTCAATGTCCTCGTCCCTGCCAGGCCCCTCACCGATGAACATTAGCCTCGAATCCGGATCGCCTTCACCAAAAACAATGTTTGTTCTCGATCCAGAAAGCTTGCATCTGCGACAATCGCCGATCTGCTCCCTAATCTCGTCGAGCCGGCCAGGCGACAACCTGTCTGAAACGACTGGCGCCAAAGCATACCTCAGTCCCGAATCTATCTGATACTGAACATATTCCCTTATTTCGTTAACAGTGTCCTCGAAATCATCAGACATTTCTTGAGCGCTCCCCGTCAAGCGTCATCGGACAATCCCCTCGCCCGGACACCGATGATCCCAGTTTAACAACCTCATCAAGTATCCTGTCAGCCACATCGGCCTTGCTAATGATTCCCAGATCAATCTCTCGACCTGTCCTGAATATTATTTTA
>CAITZA010000340.1 GCA_903896745.1 uncultured Desulfomonile sp.
CTGATATATCCCTTGCAGCTGTTGAGCAGGACGCCAGACACTATTGGCGATGGGGCGTTTGGCTATAATTCCAATGTTTTGCTCCTTGGAAACCGGCAACACGGTGTCAATATTGGCTTGGTCACAGATGTTCACCGAAGTTTCAATCACAGCGATTTCCCGGTGGCGCGCCGCATATTCCGCAGCTTCATTATCTCCCGAATAGCCGACAAACCGGATTTTTCCTGAATTTCGGGCTTTGCTCAGGGCTTCGATAACCTCTCCTCGCTTAAGCACAGAAAGATCGCACGAGTGCAACAGCATCACATCCAAATAATCGGTGCGCAATCTCTTGAGAGATCGATCTACTGTAGCCGTAACCACTTCTGCTGACCAAGCCTTACCAGGAAGATCCTGAAATTGTTGTCCGCATTTGCTGACCAGGATCAACTCCTTCCTACGGCGTGATATCACTTTTCCAAGTGCTTCTTCGGAGCCAAGGTAGGAGGCGGCGGTGTCGATAAAATTCACCCCGCCATCTATCAAAGTTTTTACGATGCTCTCAACCTGCTTCTGTTCGGTTGCCAAATAGCCGATAGGACCAGCCCCGAAACCCAAGGCTGTAACCGAAAGACGTGTTTTTCCAAAAAGACGACGTTCCATAAGTAAACTTATCTTTCATGTTTTGTTGGTGATTGGACAACAAAACATTTACTTCCTGCTCCCTATTATCATGTATTTACGGAATATTTTCAACAAAACAGTAGGCATTAGCCATTGGATTGAACATGAAACCCAATATCGCCTGTCATTGTATTATCGTAATATATTGATGATCAATATTTTTTACTTTTTTTTCATATCACACTGTCTTGATTGATTTCGTTCATTTGATCATGGCTTGACCGGGCCCAATCAAAGGAGAGAATACATCCATGAAATTCACAAATAATCATTCTCATGCAGAATGGAACAACGCCATCAACCGTCGTAGCTTTCTGGGGGCTGGCGCCATGATCGGTGCTGGCTTGCTGGTAGCGCCCTCTTCAACAGTTGTTCAAGCTCAAGAGGCAAAAAAGAAGTTTAAGCTGAAATATGCGCCTACTTTCGGCATGTTTGAAAACCACGCGGGCAAGGACCTGATAGACCAGCTGCGTTTCATGTCTGACGTAGGATTTTCAGCGCTATTGGATGGCGGTTTTCTCAAACGTACGCAAGAGATCCAGGATAAAATTGCCAAAGAGATGGAGCAGCTAGGGATGACGCTGGCAGGACCGTACTGCAGTACAACCATTGGCGGGCAAAGTATGGTTGCCGGCACAGATAAGAAGGAAGAATACGCCAAATATTACAAGGGGATTTGCGAACAGCTTAAGCGCGTCAACGGCAAATGGTTTCTCGTAGTTCCAGGGGCTCTGGTCAAAGGAATGTCAATGGAGCAGATGACTGCGAATGTGATTGAAAACCTGAAGGCGATCATGAAAGAGGTTGAATCCACAGGCTGTATTCTTACCCTCGAACCCCTTAATCCTCGTGATCATGCCGGCCTTTTCCTGACGAAAATCCCTCAGGCTATGGCTATCTGCAAAGCCGTTGAGAGTTCCTCATGTAAAATTGTTAACGATATCTATCATCAGCAGATTACCGAAGGCGATCTTATTCCGAATATCAAAAACGCCTGGGATTATATAGCACACTATCACTTGGGTGATTCACCGGGGCGCAAGGAACCGACGACCGGAGAGATCAATTACCGAAGCATTTTCAAGTTTTTGTATGAAAAAGGCTACCAGGGTGTTTTAGGCATGGAGCACGGCA
>CAITZA010000341.1 GCA_903896745.1 uncultured Desulfomonile sp.
CCCAGGTAAATTTCGTCTTCAACTATAAGGATTCGCTTTTTTACCATTAGACTACTTCGCAGTAGCGGGCCTTTATCTTGAGCGTTTTGCTACGAGCGGTCTGGCCCCCCAGATATTCTGACAATATTCATTTATAGATCGGTCAGATGAAAACATCCCCATGCGAGCCGAATTGAGAATTGACATTCGGGTCCATCTGTTCCTGTCCATGTAAGCGTCGGCTACTTCATTCTGACATTCCACATAGGCCCTGAAGTCGGCAAAAGCCATATAGGAGTCATGGTACAGCAGGGAATCCAGCAATGGCCTGAATAGCGATCTGTCGCCTCTCGAGAAGGCGCCTGCCGCAATTTGATCGATTACCTGTCTGAGTTCGTCATCCTGCCGGTAATAGCTTCCCGGGTCGTAACCAGCCATTTTCATTTCATGAACCTGATCGGCTGTCAATCCAAACAGAAAGAAGTTTTCTGCGCCTACTTCGTGACGTATCTCTATATTGGCGCCATCGAGTGTCCCAATAGTCAACGCCCCATTCATTGCAAATTTCATGTTCCCCGTCCCGGAAGCTTCCTTTCCGGCTGTTGAAATTTGTTCTGACAAATCTGCGGCAGGATATATGCGCTGTCCGTTTTTTACACTGAAATTAGGTATAAAAACAACCTTTAGCATTTCACGAACCGCCGGATCGCTATTTACAACATCAGCCACAGAATTAACGAGTTTGATGATCAGTTTTGCCATGAAATAGGAGGGCGCCGCTTTACCGCCAAAAATGAAAGTCCTTGGAGTCGAAACGCTACCAGGATGTGTCTTTAATCGGTTGTAAAGCGCAATGATATGCAGGGCGTTTAGATGCTGGCGTTTGTATTCATGGATGCGTTTGACCTGAACATCAAAAAGAGAGTCGGGATCAACGGCTATTTCGAGGTTCCTCTTGATATAGGCGGCGAGTTTTTCTTTTGAGCCGTGTTTGATCTTTCGCCACTCGTCCTGGAAACCAGGGTCATCGGCAAAAGCTTCGATCCTTGGGAGCTCTCTTTGGGTGTGCTTAATCCAGGCGTCTCCAATTCTGTTTGTAATGAGTGAGGCCAGTTGGGGGTTACACAGCGCCATCCAGCGTCTTGGTGTGACACCATTTGTCACGTTCTGAAATTTTTCCGGCCACAACTCGTAGAAATCCCTCAGCGTCTGGCTTTTGAGCAGTTCGGTATGCAATGAGGCCACGCCATTTATGGTGTGTCCTCCCACACAGGCCAAATTGGCCATTCTCACGTATTTCTCACCATGTTCGTCTATAATAGACAAACTAGAGAGGCGCCATTGATCATTCGGAAATTTTTGGCTGACTTCATCAAGAAATCGTTGATTGATCTCGTAAATTATTTCGAGATGTCTTGGAAGAAGACTCTTAAACAGGGGCAGCGACCATTTTTCCAGGGCCTCGGGCAACAGGGTGTGGTTTGTATACGCAAAAGTCTTTGTTGTGACTTCCCAGGCGACTTCCCAATCCATAAAATGTTCGTCAATCAGAATTCTCATTAATTCGGGGACGGCAATCGCCGGATGGGTGTCGTTCAACTGGATTGCAAAATTGTTGTGGAACTCTTTCAGCGGTATATCCAGGTCGGTGCAAAGGCTTATCAGGTTCTGCAGGGTACAGGACACAAAAAAATACTGTTGCGACAGTCGCAGTTGTTTCCCCTGATATGGTTCATCGTTTGGGTAAAGCACCTTGGTTATGGTTTCGGAAAAAACCTTTTCGTTAACCGCTCCGTAATAATCTCCGACGTTGAATGCCTGGAAATCGAAGGATTCACATGCTTCGGCTTTCCAGAGTCTAAGGAAATTGACAGTGTCGGCTTTGTAACCCGGCACCGGAGTGTCACACGCGACACCCTTGACCATCAGGTTGGGTCTCCAGATAACCCTGTAATTGCCTTCAGCGTCATGATAGGATTCGGTTGATCCTCCAAACCTGACATTGTAAGCAATCTCCGGGCGAAGGATTTCCCACGGATTTCCAAAGCGTAACCACTTGTCGGTTCTTTCGATTTGCCACCCATCACGTATTAACTGGTCGAATATCCCGAATTCATAACGAATCCCGAACCCAAAAGCGGGAATGTCCAAAGAGGCGAGTGAGTCGAGATAGCAGGCTGCAAGACGTCCCAGTCCGCCGTTACCCAATCCGGGTTCAAGCTCGCATTCGAGCACCTCGTCCAGGTCCTGGCCAAGCGTCGTCATTGAATGGCGCGCCTCCTCCATGATCCCCAGGCTGAGTATGGCATTCCCGAGTTGCGGCCCCATGAGAAATTCGGCGGACAGGTAACACACAACTTTAAGGTCAGGGCGCATCAGTATGGATCGAGCGGTGTTAATCCAGCGTTCGGCCAGTCGATCCCTTACAGCGCTGGAAAGCGCAACATACCAGTCATTGGTTGTTGCAAATTCCGGAAGCCGGGCCTGCTGATAATAGAGGTGATCCAGTATTCCGCGAGCCAGACCGTGCCTTGTAAAACTGAGCCTGGCGTCCTCAAGCAAGGATACATCGCACTCGGCGTTTGTGTTGTTCATGTCTTCCGGCATTGCTATGGTTACCTCTTGCTTTCCGGCAGTTTAAGTCCCTATAAGATTAACATGACCAAAATCAGGACGTGGCAAGTTTTTGCAATATGTCCAGGAGTTCCCTGACTTTCACGGGTTTAGACAGGTAGTCGTCCATTCCCGCTTCAAGGCATTTCTCCCGATCGCCTTTCATGGCATTTGCCGTCATTGCCACTATTGGAGTAAATTTTCCCGTCTTAACCTGGTATTTACGAATAAGACCTGTGGCCTCATATCCGTCCATCTCCGGCATCTGGACATCCATCAGAATCAGGTCGAAAGACTGATTCCTGACCGCTTCCACAGCCTGTTTTCCATTGGTGACAGCGGTCACTTGATGCCCCGCCTTGTTCAATACTACCTGAACAAATTTCTGGTTAACAGGATTGTCTTCAGCCACCAGAATTTTCAACGCTCTTTGAGCAACGGTTTCGACAGGAACGTCAGCGCTGATGAGTCTGGATTTGTAAGTTTTCTTAGTGCCCAGGACAGCATCTATTTCGTCAAGCAATTGAGCCCTCTTGATTGGCTTGGTTAGATAACCTTCTATTTTGAGCTCCCTGCATCTGACGATGTCGTCCGGGTCATGTGAAGATGTCATGATTATGATCGGACCGTCATAGAGTCCCGGGTTCTTTTTTAGATATTCAGCGAGTTGGAAGCCATCCATTCCCGGCATCTGGACATCGAGCATGAGTAGTTCAAACAACTCTTTGCGGTCCTTGGCGCTTCTCATTATCTCGAAAGCTTCTTCAGCGCCATCAGCCTGGGTTGGTCGCATGTTCCATTGGGAAAAGGTTTGCATGAGGATGAGGCGGTTGACCGGATTGTCATCCACGATGAGCGCCTTGGTATCCTTCAGCCCCGTCGCATCAACAGGTTTTCTCTTCAGGG
>CAITZA010000342.1 GCA_903896745.1 uncultured Desulfomonile sp.
GCTGGTAGTCGCATTTAGGGGAATTCCCAATAACGCCATCAGCCCCATTATCCAATATACAGCAATTCCGATAATGACTGAGGAAATGAAGGCTACTCGAATGTTCTTGAAAATATAAAAAGTTGTAAGGGTGATGATCACGAGACAAAGTGCGCTAAAGATTACGGTTGTCCTGACGGTAATATCCTGCACCGCCTCTCTGACCACCGGGGGGCCAATCAGTCTGAAATCCGCGCCACCGGGTAAATTGGACTGAAACACCGATTTTATTCGTTGAATCAGCTTCCCCAGGTTAGGATCAAAACGAAGCTCGTCCTGAATCTTGATGATTACACCTATGGCAGTCTCATCTTTTGAAATGAGATAGTCCATAAATGGAAGTGTTTCATGCAATTTCTGGAGATCAGGGCTGCGCGGCAATTTTAGTTCGGCGCCTTGCGTTTCAAGAACGCTCACGCTACCGAAAGCGCCTTGTCTATCCCCTGGAGCTTTGAAATTGGACAGGCTTATGACTTCAGCTATTTCGGATTGCCCCTCAAGTTCATCAGTGATTTTTGATAGCGCCTTCAAAAAAGCCGTGTTATTAACCCCGTTGGGGCTCCTGACAACAGCCAGCATGAATTCATCATTTCCAAAATCACTTACAAACCGCTCGTAAACCCTGTATGCCTCGGACGATGTTACATACGCGGATTTCAGGGTTCTGTCCAATTGCAGATTGATGACAAACGGAGCAAGACCTGCGCATACCAGGCAGACAACGACAAGAATGGCCCTTCGGTACTTCAAAATGGCATTTGAAAGCATTCCTCAACACCTCTCTTAACGGAGTTGTCCCAGAAATACGGCCCATGGAAAAGAATTATAAGCTACTTTGACCAAAGTCGAAAATAAAAAAGCTCGGGAAGCCGGATAAGAAATAAAGATATTTATTTATCGGCGTACAGACATTTCAGGGGACTGACAGGTTGGGCCATTGTGTTGTCATCCCCCGACCAGCCTTGTCATCCCCCGACCAGCCTTGTCATCCCCCGACCAGCCTTGTCATCCCCGACTTGATCGGGGATCCATTCTTACCGGATTACCACTTTCGCGGGAATGACAGGGTTAGAGGGACGGTCAGTTAGCGCTGGTTTACTACAAGCGCCCTGACACTAGTTTTTTTGCCCACTGACCTGGCATTGTGTGATACATATTGAGAATATCAGGAAACAACTATTTCGGGGGTACAGATGGGGCTCCTCGACAATCGCCTGTCTCCGATGCAGGTTCGAGACAAATTATTCGAGCTTTTCTGGAAAGAAATTTTGGGGCCAGCCGGGGGGCCTGAAGAAGAGATATCGGATCCCAGGGTAAGGGACAGATATCTCGTCGGATGTATTGCCCCCAAAAACTCCATGACAACTCCTGAGGAAATAGACGATCTGGCGACTGGAGGAATGGACGACACCCAAGACGGGGAATCTGACTCCAGACCGATAGAGAAGCCGACTTTCCTCCAATCATCGTTTGGCCTAACTTTCATGGTCGGCGCTGATGCCAACCAGATCAATATCATTGCTCGTTGGGGGCATTATGTGCGTCAGGACAGTGTCAACGCGATCAATGAAAAAACCGGCGAGCCACAGAAGGTTTGGAAAAGAGAACCAATAGAGGAAAAGTGGAGCAATGTAAGGATCGATTCCTCCAGACCCTCATCGTTTGACGTGTTCCGCAGTGAATTCGGAAGAGTGACCATCCAGTGTATTTCAAGACGGCGTGGGACCGATAGAGTGGTTTCAGTATATCTGGTCAATGACCAGGAGGCCCCACGCAAGTCCAAAGATCAGGCCTGGCTTTTCCAGCCTCAACTTGTTGTGGAATCTGCCGATGGGAGTCCGATTTTTTTGAGGAGGATTACCAGAGACCCTCTTCGGGTTGATCCCAAGTCAGATGTTGCGGATGATGAGATCCTGGAGATGCTTTATAGGGATCATGTTGAGTTTGCGGTTGGACACGGTGTATCCACACACACTGAGGTTGACGAATCGAACCCACACATGGCCTTCCGGCTAACGACTACATTTGTCCCATCATACGAGGTAGCCCGTCAGACGCCACCTGGTCCGTCAGATATCCCTGCATTGACCGATCTGGTTTTGGATATGAAGGAGTTGGCCTTCACGCCCACCGGAGAACTCCAGGCTAAACTGTCTCCACTTCCAGGGGCCTATGAAGACTGGATAAGAAAGCAGAGACTCAGGCTAAGCCAAAATGACCCTGGACTGCAAGACTTCGAGGAAACTGCAAATAGATCATTAGACTCTTGTGAAAACGCTTTGCGGAGAATAAGAGATGGCATCAGTCTTGTTTCAACTGATGAGACCGTGGCTGAGGCTTTCAGGTTTGCCAACCAGGCGATGTGGATTCAGAGAATAAGATCCATAGTTGCTGATTACGCCC
>CAITZA010000343.1 GCA_903896745.1 uncultured Desulfomonile sp.
CCCAAACGGCGACGCAAGGGTTACCATGAATGTTCCGATAACGTCCGGATTCGTCGCATGGATCCTCGGTTTCGGCTCAGCCGCTGAGGCGCTTGAACCAGCAGCCCTGCGTGATCGAATCCTGTGCGAACACGAGAACGCCGCAACGAATTACCGGAAACCTCCGGCAAAGCCATAGAAAAACCCTCCGCCGTTAAACGGAGGTTCATTCTGACTTTCATATTTTTCTCGAAATACCATGAGACAGCATGGTATGATGCAATCACAACTCAGTATCCGGTTCGTCGCAATTAGCAGGGAGTTATGGCCTTCTCTATGAAAACAGGGGCATTGCTCTCATTTCGTGTTGCCCCGGGAACTACACTAACCGCTCAATACTTCAGTCCGGTTTTCATAGACAATATGGCGCCTTTAACCTGTTTGTAAGAAACAGTTCTCTTGGACGATATTTACAGATAGATGTTGCTGGTCAGGACAAGGTGTCTGACAGCGTTCAAAGGGAGATGGCCAATGTCTTTTCAGCCAAGGTTCCTGATAACATTTAGGGGATTTCTTTCTTTAAAAACCATCCTGTTTGTGCTGGCAGCGCTTTGTTTTCAAGTCGGCTGGAACCATCCTGTCCCTGATACAGGTTGGGGTTGGCTAGAGCCAGTAAACTCGTTTGCGTCTGAGGAGCTTAAGGCCGGCGATCTTTATGCCGTAGTGGTTGGAATCTCCAGATACAGGGATCCCAAAATACCCGCTCTAAAAGTTTCAGACAATGACGCAAAGAGTATTGCCGAATTCCTGAAGACACAGAAGAATTTGTTTAAGGAAATCCACGTATCGTTGCTGGTTAACGAAAAAGCTACCCGTGAGGCGCTGGAAACGGAGCTTTATTACAAGATCAGACGAGCGGGAAAAGACGACACCGTTATAATTTTCTTGAGTGGTCACGGCTCTGACGATCCCAAAAATCCCGGGGAGTTTTTTTTCCTGCCTTATGACGCCAATGCCGAGTTTGTGGCCGTCGGCGGTATCCACATGAACCGACAATGGTTTGTGGACAAGCTTGATTCCAAACGGGTCCTTATCATAGCAGACGCCTGTCATGCCGGGGGCTTTACCGGTTCAGGCATGAAACGTCTGCCTCCTTCCCTGGACAAGTTCATGGGCCAGTTCAAACAATCCGAAGGACGGGTATTTATAACCTCATCGCGCGCTGATGAAATTTCCCGGGAAGCCCCGGAGCATGGTCACAGCCTGTTTACCCACTATATGCTTGAGGGTTTGTCGGGAAAGGCGGCTGACCAGGCAGGTGTCGTAAACCTGAAATCTCTCTATGATTACGTCTATAAAATGACCAAAAAAGCTTCGGATGGTTTTCAAAGCCCCCAGATGGAGGGGAAGGTGGTTGGGTCTTTCCCTGTGGCTTGGGTATCTGAACGAAAAGAACCAATTCGTCAGGCGCGGCCACCTGAACGAGCCCCCCTATCAGTTGAACCCTCAACCTCAGCGGAGCCGGGATTGATTCCTCCAGATTACGCTGAATTGAGGCGGTTTCGACAGATACTCGAAATCGTCAGGAAGAATTATGTCGTAGAAGTTGATGATGCTCGACTGATTAGAGGATCGTTGACGGGGATGCTTGAATCTTTGGATCCACACTCGTCTTTTCTCACTGAAGAAATGTTTAGAGAAAGACAGACAGAGACTCTCAGTGAATTTGGGGGCCTCGGCATCGAAATAACTCTCGACAGTGGCGTTTTGACCGTAGTATCCCCGATAGAGGATACCCCGGCGTTCAAGTCAGGCATAAAACCAGGAGACAAGATTGTAAAAATAAACGGTGAGTCAACCAAGAATATAACCCTACAGAGAGCGGTTGAACAGATGCGTGGTCCGAAAGGAACCAAAGCAACCATTACGATCATGCGTGAGGGTTGGACAAAATTCAAGGACTTTACTCTGACACGTCAGGTAATAACTATTCAATCGGTCCAAAAAGCGACTCTTGAGCCGGGTTATCAATATATCAGGTTGGCGAATTTTCAGGAGGTCACTGATTCAGACCTGATCCAGGCTATCGAGGAAATGGGCGGTGACGACAAGATCAAAGGCATGGTTCTTGACTTAAGAAACAACCCAGGGGGATTGCTCGATCAGGCCGTTAAGGTTGCCAATCTCTTTTTGACCAAGGGCGTTATAGTTTACACAGAGGGTAGAGTACAAGATCAGCTCATGCAATTTATGGTGTCTCAGACAGGGAAGCATTATAATTTCAGGCTATCGATTCTGGTCAATCAAGGAACTGCGGGCGAGACAGAAGTAGTTGCCGGAGCGCTACAGGATCATGATCGCTCCTTGGTTTTCGGCAGTAAAACTTTCGGCAAGGGTTCAATGCAGACAATCATACCGTTGGAACGCGGATTAGGTATGAGTTTAACGACAGCCTTTTATTTCACCCCTAAAGGTCGAGCGCTTCAAAAAGCCGGAATACTGCCTGACGTTGACTTGACTGACGCAATGCTACAGGAGATGAAAATAATAGAAATGGCTACAGTTCCCTGAACCCTAATCCGGCGAACGACATAGCTTTGCAAAAAGCGCTCGATTGGCTGAAATCAGACAAGACTGTCAGACAGTCCAAGTGATCTTGTCACGGTATATGTTAAATGAAAACGCTGCGTTATGTGTTAGCGCTATCATTGTGGATAATGTGGTCGGATATTTCCGTAGGGCTGCCTGATTCCGGAACGCACGCCGCGTCGGTTCTTGGTCAAGCCAATGCCCTTGTCGAAAAGGCGTCATCCAGGGAAGATATGCGGGAGGCTATATCAAAATATGAAGAGGTCTTACGCATTTTCGAAAAATCGGATTCCCCACGACAACAAGGCGCGGTACTGAACAACATAGCGGTCGTTTACAACATGTGGGGACAGTATGGCAAGGCTCTGGAATACTACGAAAGGTCACTTGAAAAGAGGCGGATAGTTGGTGATCGTGAAGGTGAAGGGATCACGCTCAACAACATCGGATTGGTTTATGATGCCATGGGAGAATACGCCAAGGCCCTTGATTATTATGAAAAGTCCATCGAACTGACCAGAAAGACCGGGGACAGGAAGCAGGAAGCAGCGACCCTGAACAACATCGCGTCCGTTTACGACTCTTATGGACAATATTCCAGGGCGCTTGAAAACTTTCAGGCTGCGCTGAACATCATGGGTGAGATTGGGGACGAAACCGGCCAGGGATATACTCTCAGCGATATAGGCAGGGTTTATCAGTCCCGTGGTCAATATCAGAAGGCCCAGGAATACTATAAAAAATCACTTGCTCTGATGCGTAAGACGGGGAATGCGCATGGTCAGGCAAATACTCTTGCAGGATTGGGCAAACTCAATGCAAACATGGGAAACTTTTCTGAAGCTGAAAAAAGCCTGGATCAGGCCATCACAATTTTTGAGAAACTCGGCGCCCCAACATTGTCAGTGGAAGACGACCTGGCTAATCTCTACCTCGATACCGGCGACCTTAACAAGGCGGAAACGCTGCTAAAAAAGACAGGAAACGATCTCTCTCTAGGTCGGCTTGCGCTCATCAGGTCGGATTTCAAGAATGCGCAGACGCATTACCTAAAGGGTTTGTCCATGTCAGAAAAAAGTGGCGACTCCGATTCATTATTCAGGAGCTACACAGGTCTGGCAAAATCCTGTGAGGGTTTGGAAAACTATATCAAGGCTGAAGAATATTACGAAAAAGCGATGAACCATACAGAATCAATCCGCTCAGGTCTCTTGCCATCAGAAAGAAAGAACTTCTTCGAAGTCCGTTCAGGTGGTTTCGAACGTTCAGAGCCGGCCAGGGGATTGACGCGTGTAAGGTTAAAACTGAACAGGTCTACTGATAGCATAACCCCCAGCGAACTCACCAGAGCCAGATCTTTCTCGGATCATCTAGCTCAACGGTCCTCTTCAGGAGTTTCCCGGATTTCCACGGAAACTGTCGCAAGGGAACAGTCACTGGTAAACAAACTGGCCGCCCTGAAAAAGGAACTGACGCGAACGGATAGACAAAGGCAGTCCGCCCGGTACGAGTCCATAAGTCAACAGGTAAATAAGGCGCAAAGTGAGCTGGATTCATTTGTCGAAACACTTAGGAGCGAATACCCCGCCTATGCGGCAATCAAGTACCCACAGCCTGTTACCCTGAAAGAATCATCCCTGAAAATGGACGAATATGTCCTGATATTCGATATCTCCAGCGAAGGTGTCGGGGTGAAACTGATAAAGGACAAGTCCATAGTTGAAACTTTTTTCAAGAAATATGACTCTAACGAACTTGAACGCGATGTCAGAAGATTTCGTGAACCATTTGAAAACAGACGCCTCGGTGAATTCGACCCTGAGCTAGGGAAGTCACTATACAGGAAGCTCTTGCATAGAGCGCTCGATGATGTTCCAAAAGGAACCCCGCTTATAATAATACCTGATGGAATTCTAGCCTTGTTGCCGTTCGAGGCTCTTGTTACAGGCGGTAAAGCCAATTGGAAAAAGGTCGATACCAAGTGGCCGGATCAGTTCAGAGACTATCCAGAAGGTTTGACCTTTCTTGGAGATGACTATCCAGTTAGTTATTACCAGTCCATAACAGCGCTCACCCTTGCACGGTCTTCATGGAACAACAAGAAAGTCGATGATAAACTGCTTGTGGTTGCCGACCCTGTGTTTGAACTTCAGGATGATCGTGCCCAGGGTGTCCCCCAATCGAAAATAGATGAACCTCAAAAAAGGAACAATATCGAACTCATGGCCACGATAGAAGGCGCCAGCAATGGGAGGTTCAATTTTGGACGACTATCTGAAACTGGGATTCTGGCCTCAAAACTAAAGAAAATGTACGGACCTGACTGTGTGGCTCTCACTGGGTTCAATGCCAACAAGTCCGATTTTCTGTCAAAGATTGCTCCCAAGATAGACCAGTATGGCAATGTTATCTTCGCTACTCATGGTGTCATGTCCACTCATGTGCCCGGCCTCATGGAACCGTTTCTTGCTCTGACCATGGCCCCGCCTGGAACGGATGGTTTTCTAAAAATGTCAGATATTCTATCGCTCAAGATGAACGCCGACGTTGTTGCCCTCACGGCCTGTCAGACAGGACTTGGCAAGGACCTGTCCGGTGAGGGAGTAATGAGCATGGGCCGGGCGTTCCAGTATGCGGGGGCGAAATCAGTGCTAATGACATTGTGGGCAGTGGAAGAAGCCTCAGCGATAAAGCTCACGGAGAAATTCTTCAAGTACCGTAAAGACGGCAAGAGCAAACTTGATGCCTTACAATTGGCCCGTAATGATATTCGCAAGGAGGGCTACAAACATCCTTATTTCTGGAGCGCATTCATATTGGTGGGAGAAACCTTGTAGAAAGGCTTGGTCGAAAAGGCTGTTTACTTTGGAACCATCAAGAACTATACGGTTACAAAGAATACTTGGACACATGCGCCTGGAAATGGCTACATAGAATTATAAGAGGGCCGATTGAGCTCATCATGAAAAGGGGCGATTGATACTATAGACAGCCTGCATTAGGAACGGGCCACAAGATGGGGAACAACGTGACGATGCTGAAAATCATGAAATGTTTGTTACAAAATCATTTCTTGCTCTGCGTGTCACTAGCGCTATCAATAGTCGTCACTTTTTGTGAGGGTTTTGCCGAAGTTACGCATGTTACTGTTCCGGGGTGGGATATGCCGGCACGATCGCCAGCCTCACCAGAAATTCAATCCGGGGACCTGTATGCCGTGGTCGTAGGAATATCCCGATACAAGGATAACAGAATCCAGGCATTGAAGGTTTCTGACAAAGACGCCAGGGGTATCAGCGATTTCCTGAAAACACAGAAAAGTCTTTTTAGAAACCTCAACGTATCATTATTACAGAATGAACAGGCGACATCGGAAGCTTTACAGAGGGAATTCATTTATGGGCTCAGGAAGGCTGGCAAGGACGATACAGTAATCATATTTCTTAGCGGCCACGGCGTGGATGACCCCAAAAACCCGGGAGAATTCTTTTTTCTGCCTTACGACGCGGACCCAGAATATTTGGCAGTCCGTGGCATTCACATGAATCGACAATGGTTTACAGAACGTCTTGATGCAAAGCGAGTGTTAATAATTGCCGATGCTTGCCACGCCGGTGGCTTTTCCGGTTCAGGCATGAAGCGACTGCCTCCATCCCTCGACAAGTTCATGGGCCAGTTCAAACAATCCGAAGGCCGGGTTTTCATAACCTCCTCGCGGGCTGATGAAATTTCCCGGGAAGCCCCGGAGCATGGCCACAGCCTGTTTACCCACTATTTGCTTGAAGGTTTGTCTGGCAAGGCTGCTGACCAGACAGGGATCGTATACTTGAAGTCCCTGTATGATTACGTCTACAAGATGACCAGGAAAGCTTCTGATGGATTCCAGAGTCCGCAGATGGAGGGGAAAATCCTCGGTGAATTTCCCCTGGCCATGGTTGATCGACTCATTTCAAAGCCTCCTAAAGCTCCAGAAGTGACAATGACCTATCCTAAGACCTATTCTACAGAGAGCCACCCTGCCTTATTGAAGAAAGATTTTGCTTCTGCCCGACAGTTTTATGAAAAAGATGTCTCCTTGGCTGAAAAGACGGGAAACAATGTCGATCTTTTCAGGAGTTATACCGGGCTGGCAATGGCATACGAAGGGACGAAGGACTATGCCAAGGCATCGGAATTTTATGATAAAGCAGTCAGGATAGTCGAAGAGGTTCGATCAAATACCCCGCTTGTTGGGCGCGAAAACTTTTATAGTCTAAAAACAGGAGGTTTTGACCGGTTGGCTCCGATAAAGGGCCTTAACAGGATGGAAAACCTGACGGGTCAAAATCAACGAGAAATATACACCGGTGAGCTTTCAAGAGCACGGTCCTTAACTGACCATATCGCCCACAGATATTCGGATCAGGAATCTGCCATCCCTCAGAGACTTCGGGTAACGGAGCAGTCACTTCTCGAGAAAAAAGCGCTACTCGAAAAACGGATTGTCGAAATCGATAAAAACCAACAGGCATGGAAATATGATCAGGTTTTAGGAGAACTTACAGAAATAAAGAATCAGCAGGACAAATTCATTGAGGATCTTTGGGAGCACTATCCACTGTATGTGGCGAAAAAGTATTCCCATCCCGTTCCCCTCCATTTATCGGCCTTACGACCGGACGAACATGTCATTACCTTCGATTTGTTCGGAGAAGGTGTGGGGATAAAGCTGATTCATAACAGAAAGATAAGGAAATCACTGTGGATAAAAATTGATCAGAATGATCTGGAAAAGGAACTGGCGCAGTTTCTGGATTCCTTTACCATATTCAAGGGAAGACGACCTGAGGAATTCGAAATCGACCTTGGAAAATCCCTTTACAGAAAGCTATTGCAAGAGGTTCTTGCCGGTGTCCCCGAAGGAACCCCTCTCATGCTCATACCTGATGGCATACTTTGCAGGTTACCCTTTGAGGCTCTTGTTGTAGAAGGAACGCCCCGATGGCAAAGAGGGAAAGTTAATATAGTGTATCCGGAAGGCGTCACTTTTGTAGGGGATAGGTATCCGGTCAGTTACTGCAACTCTATTACGTCGCTGACACTCACTAGAAAAATTGGGCAACAAAGGGCGCCGGCGCCGGACAGCATGCTGGTAATTGCCGATCCCATATTTGATGTGAGGGACAAGAGATTTCAAACAGGCTCAACAGGGTTGGTGCGTTTCGCAGCCACCATTGAAGATGACAACTCCTCTTTTTTTCTTATGAGAGTTCCTAAAACTGGCGAACTGGCTGAGAATCTTTGCAGGATGTACAGCCACTCTTGTTTGAAGATGACAGGGCTCGATGCCAACAAGTCCGATTTCATGAACAAGATCAAACCCAGACTTGATACCTTCCGAAACATTGTGTTCGCGACGCAGGGCCTGACCAAGAGATTCCCCCCCTTCGTTCCAGAGCCCTCTCTGGCCTTGTGCATGGTTC
>CAITZA010000344.1 GCA_903896745.1 uncultured Desulfomonile sp.
AGTTGCTTTTCCCTTGGTTAATTTGACAACCATTAGGGTCCCCTCTCCAGACTTGATCCTGACATTGGGAACCGACCGTTTGAATTCCGCAAGTCCCTTTATAGATGGGAGCACGACAGTATAAGTTCCGGGAGCGAGGGTAATATCCTGATCCGGATTAATGTTAAAAACCACCTTGTCGCCACGCACCTCAATACGATCCACTGTTGTTACATGGATAGTTTTGGAGTATTTATTCAGGGCATTTTCCAGATCGGCTGGGGCATCGATCTGAATAAACACGCCTCCGGTTTTTTTGGCCAAATCGGAGTATGCCGCTTTCTTCCGGGAATTCATACCAACCGCTAAAATGTCAACAGGCGTTTTTGCCCCAGGACCTATTGCGCCGGCTGCCTTCAGGACTTCTTTGGAATTACACTTTGCGCCCCCCGCCGTAATAATGAGTAGGCGTGGACTCAGTGAGTCGCTCACGAGAAAGTCCTTCTTCATTGAGTATGCCGCGGCAGCGCAAGAATTCACGGATCCACCGGGTTTGGCAGCCTGAAGTTTTTCCTTAAGACCGCTGAACGGGGCTTCAGACCAATCGGTGAGCATTCGGCTCAGACATGGGGCGCCCTTAGCCCTCTCGTCCTGCCTCACGCACGCAAAATCCCGTACGGCCAGTTTTGAACCAACTGTGAGTTGTGATGAAATCCTGGAAATGAAATTCGTAGCGCTGACAAATCTGTCGGGAGACCATGGCTTTGCATTTTTTGCCATCAAATCCGAATCGTCCAGGATAACCATGAGACGCCATCTGGTCATGGTTCCCGCATAATTTTCGATTCTGACTGTCAGTGATCCTGGCACCATAAACTGTTCAGATGATGTCTGCGGTTTAGCTTCCATAGAGTCCGGTTTTGCCGTTTGTTGGGACACTGTCACAGATTCTTTGGCGCCAGCAGATTTTTCGGTTTTTGGAGGGGATACTTTTTTTTGAGAATCCGGGGATATTTTTGCCGGATCCAATGGGCTTGATGATTCGGGCGCCTTAGGAATTGCCGGGTTGATTGATTCGCTCAAAGGGACTGAATTTAGAGTCGCAGTCGGGCCTCCAACTTTTGGCGGCGTTTCAGATTTTGCCGCGTCTGTAACAGACTTTTCCACTTCAGCGGACAGTGACAGTGTTGCTGGAGTCGGATGCTCCAGGTTAGCCTGACCAGGAGCATGCATATTAATGGACTGTTTGGGGGATATTTCCCTTGAGGTCGGTTCTGCTGTTTCAGGCTGTGGCGAAATTTCACTCTTTTTTTTGGTAACAGAATCGCCTGAAATAAAATTTGTGATCGCTCGAACAACCCCAACATAGATTTCCTGGCGATATACTGAGGCAACTGCTGTGACAGCCATCAGAATCACAATAACTATGGTTAGGGTAAGCCTCTTTTTCACAGCGCCGCTTACCTGATTTTCGGCTTGTGAATCCTTCTGTTTCGAGTTTGTCTCACTGGTGTTTTCCTCAGTCATGTTAAAACTCCTTTTTTGGAGTGGTCCGGGGTGAGCGATAAGCCGAATTCTGTTCCCAGTGATCTGGGCGGCGATCATTCATCTAGGGTGACGATCTCTCGCCACCTCGAGCGACCAACCCGGAAGCTTCGGACGGGCAGTCCTCAATCGCTTCCCTATTAGGTCTTGCTCCGGATGGGGCTTGCCTGGCTTCCCGTGTTGCCACGAGAACCGGTGAGCTCTTACCTCACCGTTTCACCCTTACCCTCATTTCTGAAGGCGGTTTGCTTTCTGTTGCGCTTTCCTTGAGGTTACCCCCACCGGGAGTTACCCGGCATCCTGCCCTATGGAGTTCGGACTTTCCTCCCGCGCTGTTAGCGCCGGCGATCGCCTTGTCACCCCGGATTCTTTGCCATATATGACAACCTATATTAAAATGCAAGAAATTACATTTATATAAATCTATTGAAATACTTGCCATTATATTATATAATTTAATTAAATTGTTATATTCGCGCCGGAGGCGCCAATAATGTCACTAATTCATAGCTTCCCTATTTGGCTTTTCCTGGTCTTCATCCAGGTGACCTGCTGTCAATTTGCCTTTTCACAGTCACTTGAAGACAAACTCCTTTCCTCAAATTTCAACCTATTCAAGAGCGCTCCTCCCGCAAACAGTTTTGAACTCGACACTGTGAACAACATCGTACTTAACCCTGCCAGAATGAGGGACAAGGTTATCATTCTTAACTTTTGGAAAATTGACTGCTCTGCTTGTTCCATGGAAAAGCCCGTCTTGGAGAAGTTAGTAAGAAAATATTCGGATAGGGGCTTGGAGGTTGTTGCTGTCAACCTTTTTGACAGACTCACAGACTTGCAGGATTATGTTAAAAAATACGATTATCCTTTCACATACGCATTCGACTCCCATCAGAGATATACCGTAAATCAGAAGCGGATGCTGTCAGGCTTTGCAACAAACTTTGTCATCAACTCTGAATCCGAGGCCATCTATGAGATTCCCGGTCTGCCGACAACTTACATAATAGATCGTTCTGGCCGCGTAGTGGGATACTCGGTAGGATTGGCCGACTGGGACAGCGCAGCGCTTGAAAGTTTCATCGAGTCGTTGCTCGGCCCCAGCCTGGCTACTTACGCTTCCGCTTCTGCTCCTTCTTTTCACGGATATGCCCGTCAGGGTTCTGGTGTTGCCAGCGGTCCCAAAAGACCCGGGCCAAAGAGGGATGATTCCGTCGAAGCCCAAGGATTGAACGTCCCTACGCCAACACCTATACTTGGGACGCCACCAGCTCCGAGTTTGCCTTTTCAAACCATCAATAATCCCAGAACTGATAGTTCTCCGGTTGAAACCACATCAGGCGAAAAGAACACCACGGGAGCGCAGGAACCCATTCCAGTCGGGGCTCAAACCCAAAAGCAATCCAAGGACAGGAATAAACCTAAAGGCAAGCAGGACAAGACCTCCGTCAACAAACCCAAGCCCCCTGCCCAACATGGCTCAGGAGTAAGGGAATACCCCGTTTACTCCACAGATCCAGCTACAGTCGCTTCGCCAGGCGCAAACCCACCGGCGCCCATGTCCACCGAAACTGCTGCTAGGGATAAGTCTTTGCCACCATTGCCACCGGCTATGCCTTACAGCCCCCCAGGTCGGTCGTCCAGACCTCAATCAGCCGAAATAATACCCGACAGCTCTGGCGCTGTTGTGGCTAGAATTCCGGGAGCATCACCTTCCATGGGTACTTCTCAAGGCGTTTTACCGGCGGCCCAGCCAGTACCATCTCCAAATTCTATTGGCAATTCGATCATGGATTCATTCTCGAAAGCGCCTTTGCTGGGCCCTCAACAATTTCGCGCAGAACAGCAACAGCAAGAGGCGCCTCCTCCAGCAACTATCCTTGGGCAGTTCACTCAGGACATCCAAAATCTCGGAGCCGGAATTCGGGACACTTTGGGCTATTTGATCCCTGGAAAACAATAGGTAAGGTTCAATATTCCCCAGAGCCAATCTCCGCACCACTTAGAAATTAAGACTCTCTGGTCTATTGCCCAAAATCTGATTATTTGATAATCCTTAACTCTCGCGTTTATGTCCATGAGTTATGGTAACAATGATTCCGTACGAATTTCGCATCCATGGCCTTGTGCTGTTAATGTGTGGTATTGCGTTGATTCTGGCCGGTTGCGCATCCCGGGTCGCAATCAATGACGACCTGGATTTTATGTTGAGGGACCTGGAAAAAAAAGCATATGTGGTCGGTCAGTTCAGGGCGGATTTTCACAAGATTAGACAATCCCACGTCTTTTGCCGTGAAATGAATGTAAAGGGCAAACTGACGTTCCAAAAAGAAAATAAATTCCAGCTCCTATTGAGTGGAGATATTAACGTGGAGATTTTATCGGATGGTGAGTTCGTAACAATTGTCCATGACGGCAGGGATGAGGAATTTTACCATGTGAGGGGAGACAGGGACCGTTCCAGGTTTTCTGATCCGCTCATGACAATTATCAATACAATCACTGGAGGGGACCTGAGCAAATTCTCCAATGTCAGTCAGATCAGGAGTGATAACCTGCTGAGAATGGAGATACAGCCCGGCATTGCGCCGGAGTTTGAAAGAATCAGGGATGTTTCAGTGGACTTCTCAGAATCCGGAGCTATCAGGAAGGTCGTTATTAATTTCAAGGACGGATCAAGGGACACTACTGTGTTTGATTCATGGTCCATGCTGACTCAGGACGACGCCTCAATCACAAAAATGAACGCCAAACTCGAAAAAATTGCCAAACGTATTCCATCGGGAATTCTTCCAGGCTCGACGAGGCTGGAGAGTTACGTTGAGAATCCGCAAGATGATGAACCGGATAGACCCCTGAAAAAGCCTATTGAGAAAAGTGTCAGGGATGAATTGCCCAACATACCCTTCCAGTCATTGGAATAGGTACACATTTCATATTTTCTGGTGAGATCTTGCCCAGGGAGATTTTAGATGGGTTTTGGCTAAAAAGGCGTAAAGAGTCAGAGGCGCCGCCAGCAGCAAGACGAGTGAGCATAGAATAGCAGACGCTATCATCAGGGGTATAAGAGCAAACATAAACCACACTGTCCCGAACGCGGGCGCAACCTGTTTCCAACTGGCCATTTTATTAGTTTCTACCCTACCTGCCTGAACCCTTTACATCTATTGGTATTTTATGCCCATTATTTGTGCTGAGCACTCCGACCAGCCTACCATCGGGAGTTACATCTCCATTAAAAACATGACCAGTGTGATGGGAAGCGACAACCTTGTTACCTTTGACAAATCCCGTAAAATGCCAGGTGGTACGATTTCCGAAAAGATCATAAAGGTAGGCCACACCTGAAAGATTCTGACCTTGCTGAAGAGCCTCAGCCTTAATCCTGTGCCCAAGAACAGACGCCTCCCACTTTCCCGTCAGTTCAGCGGCTTCAACAAAAACCGTCGAAGCAAGCCCACAGAAAAGCAAACAGATTGCAGTGGGCATTATGTATTTCTTGTACATGAGGCTTACCTCATCAACACTTGTTCTTCGCGTGGGCACGACCCACGTCAGGTTACGGCACATCAAGCCTTATAGTCCCTGTAAGAGCCCTGATGGCCTGCCGCGCCAACCGCCTGCCTGATGAGGGATCTCCCAATACTAGCGCTGCAATAGCACCCTCCTCCACTGTCCTGGCAATAATCAGACCGGCAGTCAACCTTTGGATTGATTGGCGCCACTCCAGGTCCACAATTGCGGAATCGATGAATACCACAGTTTCTGGATCTTTTTCTTCTATCTGGACAGCCATTGACTGCGCAATCCCTAAAACAAGATGACGGTCAGGCTTCAGAATACCCTCTCCTACATAGACCTCCGGACGACCATCAGGTTCCACAGTTATCAGCAATTGAAGAGGCTTTTGAAAAGCCTCATTATCTGGCTGGGGATATATCCTCAATTTCATGGATCAATTATACACTAATATATTTATAAAGTTAAGTCGCCCGATGATCATGAGCCTGAAGACGCGCCCGATATTGACCGTCGATAGACTTCGGCCAGCAATACCGTGGCCGCGCTGGTAACATTAAGCGACTGAATTTTGCCGCAAGTGGGTATATTCACAAGCACGTCACACTTATCCCTTGTCAGGCGACGAACACCCTTACCTTCCGAACCGATCGCAAATGCAATCTTGCCTCTAATATCAACATCAAAAATGTTGACGCCCTCCTCGCAATGGCTCCCATAGATCCAGAAACCGATGTTCTTCAGTTGATCAATGGATCTGGCCAGATTGCCGACAAGGCAGACCGGCAAGTGTGCGCTTGCTCCTGCGGAGGCTTTTTCTACCACTGCGGTAATACCCACTGATCTGTCCCTGGAAAGAAACACGGCTTTTACCCCGAAACATTCTGCGCTTCTTAATATCCCACCAAGATTCCCAGGGTCCTGGATTTCGTCAAGAACCAGCACTACACCGTCCTGACGAGACAGATCATCTTCGATGTCTTCCATGTCAAAATAGGGGAATGGACCAACACGCGCCGCTATTCCCTGATGCTGGGCCGGTCCACACAGCGAATTCATATCTGACACCGATATGGAGCGGTATTGTATGTTTTTTCCTGTCAGTAGGTCACGGGAGTTCTTCTGAATTGAAGAACCTTCAACGGTGAGTACTTCGTAAATTTTCCGTCGTCCGGCCTTCACCGTCTCCAAAACAGGATGAATACCATAGACGACTTGCGCCCTTGATCCGCTATTATGTTTTCTGGTCAATCTTTTCTGGTTTCCACCACAATGTCATGCTTAATTTTCATTTCATCCGGTCCAGGCAATCTGGAAGCAATTTTACCCTGTGCTATCTCTCGCAAGGACATGACAACTTCACGGTTGTCCCTATCCCTTACCATTAAAGGCGCCCCCCTCTTCAATTCCTTTGTCCTCTTGGACGCCAGAATGACCAAGGCAAACCTGTTTTCTACCTGTTCCAGACAATCTTCAACTGTTACACGAGCCATATTTCCTACCTATTCTATGTTTTGAGTTTGTTCCCGAATCTTTTCAACTTCTGCTTTCATATTTACAACATGACCGGAGATTTCGGTTGATGCCGACTTCGATCCAAGCGTATTAACCTCTCTGTGCAATTCTTGCAAGAGAAAATCCAGCTTTCGCCCCAAAGGAGAGCCTTCCCTGCCAAAAGACAGGAATTGCTCTACATGGCTTTGAAGTCTGGTAAGCTCCTCTGTTATATCAGAACGCTCCGCAATCAAGGCCAGTTCCTGAATCATCCTGTCATCGTCGAGCTCAACTCCCCCTGTAAGATCCTTCACTCTGCGTTCAAGCCTGGCTTTCGCTTCCGCCCCTATTTGGTCTAACAAAGGTGATATCGAATCAATGGAGTCCTTTATGTTAACCAACCGCAATTCAATGTCCCGCCACAATGATGCGCCTTCAGTCCTGCGCATCTCCTCAAGCGATGACATTGCCTGACGAAGACACTTTTCAACTATTGGCCATTCCTGATCAAAGCTGTCAAGTTTGTCCACCGGAACAACTATCTCCTTGAGGCTTAGCATGTCAGAAACTGTTATTTCTCCTTGAAGCCCGAGTCTTTGCTTCAATTCTACGAGCATCCTGTAAAATTTTTCAGCCAGTTCATAATCAAGAATTACGTCAGAGAGTCCAGTCCTACCGCCTGACCTGAGCACCAGGATTTCGAATTTTCCCCTGTGAGAGGTTGAGGATACTATCTTGCGTATTTGAGGCTCGAACGAATTGTAGCTTTTTGGAACCCGAATAAATATATCCAGAAACCTATGATTTACAGCCCGGACCTCAGCAACGACCTCTACATCCCCAACGCTGGCCGACGAGCGACCGAACCCCGTCATACTCTTCACATATCCGCTTACTGACTCAACCCCATTAGTTTGCATTTATATTTCTCTCTCACATTGTTAAGAATTTCCAGCATGTTTGGATCAGAGTAATCAGGATATGTCCATTCCAAGGGTCTGAAGGATCCTCTACGGAAAACCAGGGTAAGATCGGCAAAAATCCCTCTATCCAAGTATATCCTGTGTGCGTTGTTTTTACCAGTAGCCAGAACAAAATTCCCGAGAGTCATAAAACCCGGATCAAGATTGAATATTCTTGCGTCACCTGACATATAGTGATTTTCTAAATGGTTGGTCATCAGTTTGACATCGGCAAGGCGACCTCTGTCAACAAGATTTGAAAATACCAGAATAATTCTAAAAATTCCCGCGCCTAGTTCATTGTCATAATAGGTTGTAAAATCAAAATCCAGTGGCCCAATTTCTTCCTCAATGGTTCCAAACTCCCTCTCTAGCGCTGGTCGTACCAACCCTACAGAACCAAGTCGTGATGAAAGCATGCTGATGATCAGGCACGCCGGTTCAGGAACATTAGGAACGCTCAATAATTTCTTTCTCCACAATACCAGACATTTTTCCAGACTACTGCTTTTTCCGATAGTTCACCGGCAAACTTCGTCTTACTGCTAGCTGAAAATGCAATAGCGCTGCAAGTATTGCCAGCAAGATGATAAAGGCCTGATCGTTTATCAGGTCGTGTCCCGAATTTCTTCAGAACTACACTTTCCTGATTTTTTCCTGCTCTTCTTCGGAGGTCTTGCAGTCAATGCAATGAGTTGTCACTGGCCTTGCCTCTAACCTCTTGAATTCTATGGGCTCTCCGCAAACCTCACAAAAACCGAAGTTACCTTCTTCAATTTTTTCGAGCGCCTTTCTAATTTTGCTAATTAATTTTCTTTCACGGTCTCTGATCCTTAACTCGAAATTTCTGTCAGACTCGAGCGAAGCCCTATCCGTGGGATCGGGAAAAGAAGTCTTACCTTCGTTATCCGTCATGTCATCAACAGTTCTTCCAGCCCCTCTAATCAATTCATCAAGCTGTTTTTGGAGAATACCTCCGAAGTAATCCAGGTCCTCTTTATTCAACTTCATCATATCCCTCCAATGATCAATCCTGAAGGTAGCGCCATCAGGATTTAAGGCATAAGCGCCTCGTTGAAAAAAATGCCTATTATTTTCAACGAGCTATACCTCAGTGGATTCATTTTATGAATGCAATTCGTTCAATGGGTTATTCAATCAATGAGTAAAGCGAATTTGGCCTCGTCCCAAAAGATCATGCAGATGAATTACTCCCAGGAGTTCATGTTCATCGGTTACAGGCAAAGCTGTTATGAGTTTGTTTTCCATTACCTCCAGGGCCTCTGCGGCTTTTCTGTCGGGATTAATTGTCAAGGGGTCACGGGTCATAAGTTTATCCGCCTTGTTTGTAAACAGGGTTTCCTGAAGCTCCATAGCCCTTCTAAGGTCTCCGTCAGTAATTATTCCTAGTAATTTGTTGTCAGAAACTACAAGAGTGAAGCCCAGATTTTGTTCGTTGACACTGCTGAGCACCTCATGAATGTTTGCTTCAGGAGAGACCTGAGGGGCTGATCGTCTATCCAGCATGATATCCCTTACCTTGAGTTTCAAACGTTCGCCAAGGCTCCCGGCAGGATGGCTCCTAAGGAAATCCTCACGGTTAAAACCGCGGCGAACCATGAGGGCAATGGCCAGCGCATCCCCAAGAGCCAGCGCCGCAGTGGTGCTCGCAGTCGGCGCCATATTCAAAGGGCACGCCTCCCGAAGAACCCTGCAATCGAGCGTGACCTGCGCCATTTTTGCCAGCGTGGAAGATGTTACGCCTGTCAAAGCAATAACCTTGACTCCCAGTTTCCTGATGGTCGCCGCCAGGGACGTGATTTCAGTTGTTTCCCCACTATTGGATATTGCGACCAAAGCGTCGTCTCGACCAACTATTCCCACATCTCCGTGAAGACCCTCCACAGGATGAACAAATATGGCCGGGGATCCGGTGCTAGTAAGTGTCGCGGCTATCTTCCTGCCGATGAGGCCCGATTTACCTACACCTGTAATTATTATACGTCCCCTTATCGAATACAGAAGATCAACACACCGCTCGAACCTTTGATCCAAGGCATCAAGCACGGTCTGAATCCCCTGCATCTCGAGCTCCAGAACCTGCCGGGCAATATCGAGCGCAGTTCCGTTCATCTCAGAGATATCTAATGATTGCTTCTTTGAGTGAGTCAACTGCCCACCTTACCTTTTGTTCATTTTCACCTTCGGCCATAACCCGGCACAAGGACTGAGTGCCGGAATACCGTACAAGTATCCTTCCTGAGTCCCCAAGTTCTGACCTGCAGGCGTCCAGGACTTTTTTTATCTCCGGAATGCTCTCTATGTCCTTTCGGGATGACACTTCAACATTTTCCAGTATTTGAGGAAACCTCGTAACCAGCGATGATAGCTCCGACAGTTTCCTGCCAGTTTCTTTCATTACCCGGAGCACCTGCAAAGCCGATAATATACCGTCACCAGATGTATTGTGATCCAGGAAAATCAGATGTCCAGACTGCTCACCCCCAAAGTTGAGACCATCATTCAGCATTTTCTCTACTACGAACCTGTCCCCAACCTGCGTCCTGACCAAGTGAACTCCAATGGACTTCATGGCAACTTCGAGACCCATATTGCTCATCACCGTTGCGACAACAGTGTTCTTATTTAATTCTCCCTTTGATGAAAGGTACTTGGCAACCAATCCCATAATTTTGTCACCATCTACCACCGCTCCGTTTTCATCAGAAAAAATTGCCCTGTCAGCGTCACCGTCGAGAGCCACTCCCATATCGGCGTGAGAGTCCCTGACAACATCGCATAACCTTTCAGGATGCATGGAACCGCAAGCATGGTTAATGTTTCGCCCGTTGGGCGTTTTTGAAATCGTAGTTACATTGGCCCCAAGTTCTTCAAACACCATTGGCGCCGCTTTGAACGCAGCTCCATTGGCGCAATCGATTGCGATGCTGAAATCCTCAAAGGAAGGATTATCCGGAATGCAGTTTTTCAGAAAAATGGTGTATCTGCCGACTGAGTCATCAAGCGATATGGTTCTTCCAACATTTGATCCTGTCGGTTCCAGCCACGCTTGCTCAGAGGATTCCATGAATTCCTCTATCCGACCCTCCAGTTCGTCTGACAACTTGTATCCGGCGGAAGAGAAAAACTTTATCCCATTGTCCTCAAACGGATTGTGGGACGCGGAAATGACTGCGCCAGCCAGACATCTCATGTTTCGAGTTAGAAACGCTATTCCGGGTGTAGGCAAATAGCCCGCCAGCAACGCATCAACCCCCACAGAACAAATCCCCGAAGCCAATGCCATTTCCAGCATATCTGAGGAAATGCGCGTGTCCTTGCCTATGACAATCCGCGCTTGTCTTCGATTCTCACCGCGCGAAATGCTCCCTATGGCTCGCCCAAGTTTCACTGCCATTTCAACGGTCATAGGAGAAACATTTGCAAGTCCCCTGATGCCGTCTGTCCCAAAGAGTTTTTTAGGCATACCTACAAACCTTGTTATGATGTTCCATTATGCAGCCTCACTGAGCGCGTCAGAATAATCGCAAATTCAGGAAACCTTAAGCAATATAATATATTATGTTTGTTATAGGGCGCATGGGCAATGATGCCGCTCAATCTCTCAAACAGGCATTGAAAACCGGTTGTTATAAAGCTAAACCGTTTCAACAACATTACACTACGGGTCGAGTTAATTTTCAAAAGCGCCAACATACGATAAAAATACATAAACGTATATATTAACAAAAGTATTATGACAAATACAACCTATTTGTCAAAACCCGCAACCCACTTCTATGCGATTATTTCATCACCTTCGTTGCATGCCATTGATAGCCTTTGCCCTCTTGATCTGGCAGCGGTTCAGATTTAGTCTGCTAATCATTCAAACAATATGGTATATTGCGAGTATGGCAAAAAAACAGAACACACTGGTGGCCCTGGTTGGAAGACCGAATGTTGGCAAGTCAACGCTTTTCAACGTCTTGACGAGGTCCAGGCGAGCCTTGGTTGATAACACTCCTGGCCTCACAAGAGATAGAAACTATGGGCAAGCCAACCTTAGAGACAGGGAATTCACAGTAATTGATACTGGCGGATTTGAACCGACCACAGAGGACGCTGTGCTTTCACAGATGCGCTTCCAGACAATGGTTGCGGTTGATGAGGCCGACATTATTATTTTCCTTGGTGATGGGAAGACAGGCCTTACTCCGTCAGACCATGACATTGTGAGAATACTGCAGAAGGCCAACAAGAATGTTTTCTACGTTGTGAACAAGGTTGATTCCGAGAAACAGGAAAACATCGCAGCGGATTTTTATCGTCTGGGTGTAGATAAGCTTTACGAAATAAGCGCGATAACCGGTTATGGCATGGACGAGCTTGTTGATGATCTGCTTCAGGTGATTCCTGAACAAGAGCCAGAGGCCACCATTTCCGAACAGGAGAATGATGAGCCTGTCAAGGTTGCAGTAGTGGGCAGACCGAATGTTGGAAAATCAACATTGATAAACTTGCTGCTGGGACAGGAAAGACTTGTCGCAAATCCTCTACCGGGAACCACGAGGGACTCTATTGACACTATTGTGAAAAGAGAGGGTCGCAGTTATTTGTTCATAGATACGGCGGGTGTAAGGCGCCGTTCCAAGATAACTGACAGAGTTGAAAAGTATAGCATAATAAAGGCATTCAGGAGTATAGACAGGGCTGATATTGCGGTTGTCATGCTGGATGCGCTAGAGTCGGTGACTGATCAGGACGCGAGAATCGCCGGTTATGCGCATGATAAATACCGCGGTGTGATATTGGCGTTCAATAAATGGGATTTAGCCCAAAAGGATTCGAACACAATCAATAAGTATGTAGAAGACGCCCGTGAGTCTCTGAAATTCCTGGATCATGCCCCTATTCTTACCATGTCCGCCTTGAAAGGAACTAGGGCGGTAAAGCTTTTCGCCTTAATCGATGAACTTTACTCATGTTATGCCAAAAGGGTATCGACAGGGGAATTGAACCGGTTTCTTGAGGAGACCGTAAATCGTAACCCTCCTGGAATGCATCGAAAAACCAAGAGGATAAAACTTTATTACATAACCCAGGCCCAGACAAAACCCCCAACATTTATTTTTTTCTGTAATTACCCAGAATCAATACATTTCTCTTATAGACGTTATCTGGACAACCAGTTACGGTCATATTTTAATTTTGGAAGCTCCCCTTTGAAGCTTATTTTCAAGAAGCGGGAGAGCAAACCGATACGGCCTGGACATTAAAATTCAGGTTGTTCCCTCAAAAAAATAACAAGTTGTAGCGCTAGGTAATGGTTGAGACTACTAATCAGATTGTACGTTTTGGTGAAATTCAGGATATGGTGAAGGCGTATTATCCGGACGCCGATTTAGATTTAATCAGAGGGGCCTACGTGTATTCTGCCCGAGTCCATCAGGGACAGACAAGGATGTCAGGAGAGCCCTATCTTTCACACCCTGTAGCAGTTGCTGGAATTCTTGCCCAGATGAAACTGGATGAGGCTTCGGTTGCTACCGGATTGCTTCACGACACTGTTGAAGACACGCTTGCTACAACCGATGAATTGGAACGCTTTTTCGGATCGGAAATAGCAAACCTGGTTGATGGTGTCACCAAAATCAGCAAGATTCCTTTTCAGTCCAAGGAGGAGCGTCAGGCAGAGAATTTTCGGAAAATGATTCTTGCCATGAGCCGAGACATTCGGGTGCTTCTCGTAAAACTGGCCGACCGCCTTCACAATATGAGAACCCTCCAACACATGCCGAGAGAATCCCAAATCAGGATATCTCGGGAAACGATGGAGATCTACGCCCCCCTAGCGGCAAGACTCGGAATTTACTGGTTAAGAACCGATTTGGAGGAACTTGCCTTCAGGCATCTGGAACCCGAAAGATTTGCTTACATAGAAAAGCGACTGGAAGACTCGCTTCAGGAACGCCAGGTCTATGTGAACACTGTATTGTCCATAGTTCGGGAGCGTATGGAAAAGGAAAACATCAAGGCCATAATAAAGGGGCGCAACAAAGATATTCATAGCATTCACAAAAAAATGCTCAATCAGCATCTCGAGTTTGACCAGGTGCATGATCTTACGGCTTTCAGGATAATTCTGGACTCTGTGAGCGATTGTTATACCGTCCTTGGCCTGATTCATTCATTGTGGAAACCTGTTCCGGGACGTTTCAAGGACTACCTGGCCATGCCCAAAAGCAATGGCTACCAGTCTTTGCATACTACGGTGATAGGTCCTGAGGGCCACAGGATTGAGATTCAGATCAGAACTCATGAGATGGATTTGATAGCGGAAGAGGGAATCGCCGCTCACTGGTCGTACAAGGAAGGCAAATCCGTTGATGATGAAGACGCGAAGGTAGTCAACTGGTTACGCCAAATGATGGAGTGGCAACAGGAACTTGAAGATCCCCGTGAATTTCTGGAAAATGTCAGAGTAGACCTGTATCCTGACGAAGTTTATGTATTTACTCCAAAAGGCGATCTGAAGGAATTTCCCAAAGGCTCTACTCCCCTGGATTTCGCGTATTCGATTCATTCCGAGGTTGGTCATAGTTGTGTTGGCGCCCGTGTTAACGGGAAAATGGTGTCACTGAAGCATGAGCTTGTTACCGGGGACACCGTTGAAATTGTAACCTCCGTACATCAGAGGCCTAGCAAGGATTGGCTAAAACACGTCAAAACAGGTAGGGCTCGCACAAAAATACGCCACTATATAATGGCCCTGGAAAAAGAAAAGGCCATTGCGATGGGCCGGGAAAGTGTCGAGCGTGAACTGAAAAAATGGCGTCTTGATATCGCCCGGGTCGAGAAAGATGGTGAACTTCTCAGGATAGCCCAGGAATTCAATTTCAGAACCGAAACAGAACTATACGCGTCTATCGGTTATGGCAGGCAGTCTGCAAAGGTACTTGTTACAAGACTCATCCCCCTGCATGAACGTGAAAAGGTAAAGATTGAGAATTTTGAAGAAAAACAGATCAAGGAAGCGCCTCCTCCGTCAAAAAGTGGCGTGCGCGTCCAGGGGCTTTCTGATGTAATGGTTCATTTTGCAAAATGCTGTAATCCTCTGCCAGGTGATATGATCAGGGGGTTTATCACAAGAGGCCGAGGCGTTACGATTCACGAGGCCGACTGCCCCAACCTGACGGAAAGTGATGACAAAAGGATTGTAGACGCGAGTTGGGATGAAAAACAGGCTCATGACCGCATGGTTAAACTCGTGATACATTCGGTCAACCGACCAGGCATGCTGGCCACGATCAGTAGCGTGTTTACTTCAAACGACTCAGACATCATCCAGGCAAATGTCAGCGTAATTAACGACAGGGAAGCGCGTGGTTTTTTTGTGATCAAGGTGCGTAATGTGGACCACCTCACCAGAATCATGCATTCGTTAAAAAGAGTAAAAGGTGTCGAAAACGTTGAGCGCCTTGGAATGGCCTAGAGGCAGGGGTCGGGATTCAGCCGGATTGTCCGGCGAGGGCAATAAGCAACCTCGCCGGCATAAAATTAGATATTGAACGCGTCAGGAATGTGACACATTGGACTGGAACGTTTTTTGCTAAGGGGCTTTTGAAATCATATTCGAGCGAATGCAACGCGTACAGACTTTTGCCCTTCGCACGCGCCCGGAGTTTTCAACGATTCTCAGTTTTTGGAGGTTAGGCAGTGAAATCTTCTTGGTGCGGTTATGGGCATGACTAACATTGTAGCCTTTGAGAGGCCGTTTACCGCAAATTTCGCAAACTCGTGACATATATTTTCTCCTTCAGAAGGCCGAATAGCCTCGTGTGGTATTGTTACTTGCTAATTTCAACAAAGGCCATCCTTAGTTGGAACAAAGTATCAGTTATAACTTTTTTCTCATCATCGGTCAAGTTTCCACGAGTTTTTTCTTCAATCATTGCGATTATATCAATTGTTTGCCTGGCTCCATTCATGTCTTTCCTGGGTTGGCTTTCACCTTGAATTTGTATGAGCCCCATCTGGAACAAGGCTGTTTGAGCCATACCAAGAATGAATGACATAAAATTCACGGGGCCCGGGGCTGATTCAGATGTGGTTTGACTCTCTGCCTGCCTGATCGAATCCTCCCCTTGCGTAGCGGAATCTACCTTGTCCGACTCTGGAGGTTTGGGTGTCTCTATTTTATCATCAAACGAAGAATGTCTCTTGTCACGTATTACAAATCCTGTTTCATTTTCGGGTTCCTGCATAACTAGCTCCTTATTGCTAAATTACAAACAATTATGTTTTGCTGCAGGTCAGAACGTTTGGCGCCAAGTTGAACCAGCCTGACCATTCGTCTTTTTTTCGGTTAAACGGGATATAAAAGGAAGACATGGAGTAAATCCATCCAACAGGGTATTTGACTAGAACTCCGATCTCACATCCATGGGATTTTGTCTTTCAAACTCCTGGACCAACTCTTTTGTATATTCGTCGATGTCCTTGGGAAGAACAATTTTTAGCATGACGAAGAAGTCCCCGCGCGAAGAGTCTTTCAGAGACGAGAAACCTTTTCCCCTGAACCTGAATTTCTTGGCGTGACCGGCGCCTGGGGGAATTTTCAGCGCCAGTCTTCCATCGGGACCCGGTATTTCTATCATTGCCCCCAGCATGGCTTCACCGAGGGTCACAGGCAATTCCATGTGAATGTCATTGTTGTCTCTTCGGAAAAAATCGTGATCGTCCACGCTAATCCTCAGATAAATATCACCGGCGGCGCCTCCACGTGAACCCGGAGCGCCCTGACCGGAAACCCGTATTTTTGATCCGTTATCTACACCAGGGGGAATCTGTACTTCTATCTTTTTGTGAGACGTGTCTATTGACAGCCTGGTTCCCTGATACGCCTGCAGGAAGCTGACCTTGACATTGTATTCGAGGTCGGCCCCTTTCTGGGACTCATGCTGAAACCTGTTACGGTTGTTTGAACGATTGAAGAAGTCTGAAAACAGATCATCAAAGGGAGCTCCGGATCCGAAACCTGAAGACTGCTGCGATCCGAATGGGTTAGCCCCAAATCCCCGTCCTCCGAAGGCAGTCCCCCTCCTGAAATTGTTAAAACCGTTGAAAGACGCCCCTGGATCCACATTACCGAACATGTCGTAATTGCGACGTTTTTCCTTGTCACTAAGGATTTCATAAGCCTCAGAGAGTTCCTTGAATTTTCGTTCAGACATTTTACTGTTTGAATTCACATCAGGATGATGTTTACGAGCCAAGCGTCTGAACGCTTTCTTAATATCATCATCAGAGGCGTTTTGCCCGACACCCAGGATTTTGTACGGATCGATATGGGCCATTTTTTATATTCACCAGAATTTCTTCATGAGAATTGAGACGTTAATGAACAGGTTTTCAAATTTCTGCACGATTCAACGGGATAACACTCCTGTTAAATGAATCAGCTCATGCATTCGATTCTGACGCATCGATCTTCAACTTCTTCCGCCTTTGGGAGATAAAGCTGCAGGACGCCATCAACATATTTTGCGGCAGAATTATCAACATCAACTGGGCCCGGCAAATCAAAGCTCCTCTGGAAATATCCCTGAACTCTCTCCACGCTTTTATATTCAGCAAACTCATATTCGTTTTCAACTATTCTTCTACCCGACAGGACAACCTTGCGACCGATAATTTCGATCTCGATGTTATCTTTGCCGACTCCAGGCAATTCCGCCCAAATTACATAGGCATCGGCGGTTTCCAGAATATCTAGCGCCGGACACCAGCAAGGCCCCCGGTCGATTGGTGAATCAGCCCCCCTTACCCCTTGCAGCCTATTGACTCTTTCCTGAAAACTCAGCAAATCCCGCAACGGATCCCATTTTATTAGCTTCATTAGTTTCGCTCCATGCAGTCATGCTTTTTACAACGCAGAATATCCAGAAATTACTCGAATATGCTAAGACCTTTTGTAAAAACAGTCAAGCGTGATAGCGCTTATGAAAAGATAAATCTCCTCAGAGCTTTCGAGCGCCTTCCACGTATCCCAATGCCTCCAGTTTTTTCAGCAACTGGGCTCCTTTTCCTGACGGAGCCGCAATGGAATGGATCAACTGCTTTCCATCCACCCTTGCAGGGAAAATACCAGGATTTAATTTTATTTTGGGGTTTATTTCCAGAATCAGTCTCGGGGAAACTTCCAGGATTCGCGCAATTTCGGCAACGGAAAGATCTTTGGAAAGTCTGACATCCGAGAGCTGATCGTAGATGAACGGCGCAGGATCATTAAAAACTAAACCATAAAACTGTCTATGGTTAAAAATGATTTTTAGCGCTATCCATCTGTCAAGCAAGTCTTCCACGTTGTCAGGCAAGGGGATATCCCATGGATTGGATGTTCCATACCGCTCGATCAGTTCTTTGACAGTTTTGGGAGTGATCAGGTACGCCACCGTAGTCATGAACCAATCCAGTCCAAATTCCTTATGAATACTTGAAAGTCTTTGTGCGAAACATTTTGTCGAAATCTGAATATCCAATCTATCATCGATGAACGAGTCTTCCCGCATTTCAACACCATCCGTCGATGAACACGATTTTTCGATCATCCAGACGCCGACTCCCTGAGGGCGAATTCCTCTTGTGGCCCCGACAAAAACTGGCGCCAGCCAAACAAAGTCCTCAGGAAGGCCTGCTTTTGAAAAAGTTTCCCTATAAATCCAGTTGAATCTTGATTTCTCCAGTATCCATTCTGTCAGGACGCTTCTTGCGTCATAGACCAGAAAATTTATCTGGGCAATGATCCTTGCCCTGATATCCGGTCGCTCAATAGGAAACTTTTGCCCCAAGAATAAAAAATCCCTGCCAATGTCCGGGGGAATCGAAAAACGTGAAATACCCTGATCCGCCGGTTTCTTAGGCCCTCTCGCTTCCTGCGCCGTGACCGAATCACAACAATAGACATTGAAAGCGTTCAACAATAAGAAAAATATCGGGACAAAGTATTTTTTCATTTCGCTGAAAAATCACATGCGCAAAGCGCTGAATTCAAGCCTTAGTGGATGAAGCTATTTCGTCGGTACTGACACCGTGTTTTCCAGATGTCTGAGCTTTTCTTTAACCAGAAGATTATCCGGATTGAGAGTCAGAGACCTCCTGTATGCCTCAATTGCCTCATCATTTTTGTTTTTCGCAGCAAGGACGTCACCAAGATGCTCACTAATTATTGGATCGCCCTTCACCCTAACAAATGCTTTTTCAAGTAATTTCAACGCATCGTCAACCTTGCCTCTCTTAAACAGAATCCAGGCCAGAGAATCCATGATGTAACCATCATCCGGTTTGATTTCCAATGATTTTCGAACCAGATTTTCAGCTCTGTCCATGTCTCTGTCCATGAGCGCCAATGTGTAACCTACAAAATTCAGAGCGCTCGGGTCATCAGGTTTTTCGACAAGTATGGCTTCCATAGTCTGCATGCTTCTTGATCGTTGTCCGCCTTTTTCATAGGCGTTTCCAAGAGAGTACATAAGCTTGACGTTTCTAGGATCGATTTCAAGGGCCTTTACATAAATTTCGGCAGCCTCCGAATATCTATAGAGCTCCTCCAGAATTGATCCCTTGATATGCAGAATTTCCGCATCCCTGGGGTCTGAGTCGATTGCCTCATTAACATACTTAAGGGCTTTAGAAGGCTCTTTCATATTCAGGAACATCAGGGTAAGAACGATTCTGGAATTGACAAAGGATGTCTGTCCCTTGAGGATTTGAGTGAACTCCTTTTCAGCCTCTTCCGGTTTTCCCTGTTCCCTGAGTACTCTACCGAGATGAAACCTGACCTGATCCCACCCGGGTTTACTTTGCAAAATTTTGTCAAACAACTCGCGGGCCTTATCAAATTGTTTCTGTTCAGCTAAAATTAAGGCCATTTTAATCTGTATGCCAAGGTTTGACGGCGCCAGGCGGGATAGTTCCTCAAAAACTTCATAGGCTTCAGCGAATTTTTTTTGATTGGCAAGGGTCTGGCCCAGATTGAGTCTCGCAGTCAGATTATAGCTGTCCAGAGACAACGCCTGCCTGAAACACTCTTCGGCATCGGTGAATTTCTTTTGTAACAAGTAGATTCCACCGAGTTCGAGATATGCCTGCGCTGCGCTTTCACCCCTCTTTTCGGCAAGATTCCTGAATATGTCTATAGCCTTGTCATACTGTTCATCCTCAATGTAAACCTTGCCTAAATAAAAATAACCATCCTTTTCGTCAGGGAACTGCTCTATCATCTTGTTAAACGTTTTCTCAGATTCTTTGAGCATTTTGTGCGATGCCTGCAGAGATCCAAGGAACACATACAGATCACGATCGCCGGGTTTGAGTTCCAATGCCTTGCTGTAGGCATCAATAGCCCTTCCTGAATCTCCCGTAACAGTATAAATCTTTCCTAACAGAGCAAAAGCCTCCGATGAATCCGGACTTAGTGTCGTGGCATTTCTAACAACGATCAAGGCGTCAGCAATTTTTCTGTTTCTTGCCAAAACGGTGGCTAGGCGAATATTCAGATACTCAGATGTAGGATCCAGATCGATTGCTCTTTTAAAAAAGTCCATAACAGCATTCGTATCGCCCCTGCTTTCCGACTCTTCGGCCATCAGAAAAAGATAACCCGGATCCTTTTCCAGATTTGGCATATTAAGTTTCTTGATTATTGGAGGAGCGTCATACTTATTCACCGCATCAGACACACCAGGAAAGACCATGAATAAAATGGATATGATCGAAAATGTTCCGGCGGCTATTTTTAATAAATTCATGGCGTTTCCATTACTGTAGATTTTTGGTTTTATATTGCATCATTGATATTTTCATAAGTCTACGGAGTCCCGGCAGTCAGATTTTACCTCACGACGTGATTACTTTTCGCGACCTTCTTATAACGAAACCTGACTTCAATGACCCCTCAAGGCGCGTATTGCGTCACCGTAAGGAGGGGCGCCGAAAACTGCGCTTCCAGCCACAAAAACATCCGCGCCCTCATTTAACAGGTAGGGAGCGGTTTTAGGACTAACGCCACCATCAATTTCCAGCAGGATGTCAAAACCTGAGGAGTCAATCATTTTCCTGGCCGCACGAACTTTGGGAAGCATCGTTCGAATAAAGGATTGTCCTCCAAAACCAGGATTGACAGTCATGAGCATTAGCACATCGAGTTCACCCAGAACATTTTCAACGCAGCAAAGGGGAGTAGAGGGGTTTAATGCCGCTCCGGCTTTCATGCCAAGTTCCCGGATTCGGGTCAGAGTCCTGTGCAAGTGCGGGCATGCTTCCGGATGTACCGCCAGAATGTTTGCGCCTGCCTGCTGAAAATCTTCCAGAAAAATGTCTGCGTTGTTGATCATGAGATGAACATCCAAAGGAATGTCGGCGACCCTCCTGGCGGCGGATACTACTAAAGGACCAATGGTTATATTTGGCACAAAGGCCCCATCCATGACGTCAACATGCAACCAGTCAGCTCCAGAATCCTGAACAGCCTTAATTTCTTCACCAAGGCATGTAAAATCCGCAGACAAGATCGAGGGCGATATCAAAACTCCAGCTTTCCGAGCCATCAATACCTCATTTCTTTTAAAGTTCAACGCCTTCCACTTTATATTTGCATTTAGGGCATCGCCCTTCCTTGATAGCATATTTTTCTATGGTGTATCCGGATCTCTCGATAAGAGTATATGAACAGCCAGGACAAAAAGTTTTCTCTCCCGGTTCCCATGGAACGTTGCCTGTATAAACATAATACAACCCCTCATCCAAACCAACCTGCCTGACCTTTCGCAGCGCCACAGCGTCGGTCGGAGGAATTCCCGTCTCTTTGAATCTCGGGAAAAATCGGCTCACATGCCATGGTGTCTGAGGTCCCAATTCATTCTTTATAAATCTTGCCAACTCTGCAATCTCGTTTGGATCGTCGTTTAGACCAGGGATGAGCAATGTAGTCACCTCTAACCAAACACCTATCTCCCTGAGATATTTCAAGGAATCAAGGACTCCTTCCAGGCTGGCGTTGCAGCGCTTCCTGTAAAAATCGTCGTTAAATGCCTTTAAGTCAACATTCGCTCCATCGATAAGACCACGACAATCGTCCAGCATGGCTCTGCTCATGTACCCGTTGGTCACAAAACAGTTTAGCAGACCCATTTTTTTTGCCTGAATCATCGTGTCTCTGGCAATTTCATAGTAAACGGTCGGCTCTGTGTATGTATATGCAATACTTTCGCATCCCAGGTTCACCGCCATTTCCGCCAGACTCCTCGGCGCCATGCTGTGTCCCACTATTTCACCAGTCTCATGAGGTGGTTGTGAAATAGAGTAGTTTTGACAAAACGAACACCGGAAGTTACATCCCATGGTTGCAATCGAAAAAGATTTTGTGCCAGGCGCAAAATGAAACAGAGGCTTTTTCTCGATAGGGTCTACATTTGTAGATACAATTTTATCGTAAACAAGGCTATAAAGCGATCCTTCCTTATTTTCCCTGACTCCGCAGAGGCCTCTTTTACCAACCTGTATCGTACAGCCATGCCTGCATAAGTTACACTTGACCAGACCATTTTTGAGTTTGGAGTACAAAGCCGCTTCAATCATCGCACAACCTCATCCAGTTTCTTCAGGAGACGAGACCTGAGGCCTTCAAAATTGCCATTGGACATAAGTAGAACAATGTCGCCAGATTGAAGTATATCCATCAAATAATCCAGTATTTGATCAGCGTTTCGAAAAGCCACGGCTTTTTGGCCCGCCATTCCAAGATCATTGGCAAGTTTTCCCGAGTCAAACAAATCTAGCGGGTTATCATTCCTACCTGCGGGAGGCTCTCTTAAGACAATGAGATCGGCGCCTGCGAAAGAAGTTGCATAATCCTTCTGGAAAATACTTCTTCTGGAGGTATTGGTTCTAGGTTCAAATACGGCGATTACTCTTTTCTCCGGGTATCTTGACTTTATTGCGTCGCAGGTAAGCCTGACAGCGGTCGGATGATGAGCAAAATCATCAATGACTGTCACACCGGAGATATGACCATAAATTTGCTGGCGGCGTTGGACTCCGAGGAATTTACTCATAGATTTCATCGCACGGTCCGGCGCCACACCGAGTCTTGATGCGGTTGCGATTGCAGCCAACGCGTTCAGGGCGTTATGCGCTCCAAAAATTGGCAAAGTTCCCGTAATCAATTTGGCGCCTTTGGCCAGAATTTCAAGGGTCAACCCGG
>CAITZA010000345.1 GCA_903896745.1 uncultured Desulfomonile sp.
CTTGAGGCTTTCTTTCGCCTCTCGCCTTTCGTCTTTTTTCATAGTCATCTCGCGTCTCTCGCCCGGAGAGTTAACTAGCCCCGGGCTTAAGAGGATGTGTAAAAATAGTTAAAAAATGTTCTTTGAAAATATTGGATTATTCGATGTAATAGCTTAAATTTAAAATAGTTACAGACTTTTTTAGGTCAAATATTTGACTACATGCATTACGTTGAACCCTGTGATCGGAATCAGCTGTCCCTGGCCAATAATATGAATGACTGGGTGAGTGCCGACAATGTGGTCCGGCTCATCGATGTTCTGATTGACCAGATGATCCAAACTCAACCGGGAAGGTTTGCCACCCGTGGGCAGCAAGAGCTGGGGCGAAAAGCCTATCGTCCGGAGACCCTGCTGAAGCTGTATTTATATGGCTATCTGAACGGCATTTGCAGTTCCCGTAAACTGGAGCGTGAATGTTATCGGAATGTGGAGGCGATGTGGTTGTTAGGATTGCTTCGTCCGGATCATAAAACGATCTCGGATTACCGGAAGGACAATCCGGAGGCCATTCGTCAGGTATGCCTGTCGTTCCGTACCTTTCTGAAGGATCAGGGGTTCATCGGCGGTCACACCGTGGCCTTTGATGGTTCCAAGCTGAAAGCTCATGCCTCGCGGGCAACGGTTAAACGAACCGGCATCGAGAAGCAACTCAAGAAACTGGAAACGGAACTCGACAAGTATCTGAATCAGCTTCAAGCCAATGATATTGTAGAGGATTTGGAAGAAGAGCTGGCTCAGCTCTCAACGGAGTATCAGGTGGAACCCCTACTGCTTCAGAAGATCGCAGATCTTCAGAAACAACTGGAAACGCTTCAGGCTCAAAAAGAGTTTCTGAAAGCTCAGGGACTTGACTGCTATGCACCGGCTGACCCGGATGCCCGGTTAATGAAAAGTCGCGACGGGGTTATCCCTGGGTATAATGTGCAGACCGGTATAGATGCGAAGAACAAGATGATCGTGCTGGCCGAGGTCACAAACAAGCCGATTGATATTGCTGAACTCCCTGCCAATATTGAACAGACGGTTGTTCAGACCGGGATCACCCCTGCGGTGGTTGAAGCGGATCGCGGATATGCCAACCTGAGCGATATCAAGGCGATCGAAGAAACATACGTAGGGACCCAGTGTATTGTACCGTTGGAGAGAAATCCTCAGCAGGAAAAAGACGAAACTGCCGGACTGGCTTTTACCTATAATCCTGAGGAAGACTGCTATATCTGCTCGGAAGGTCGGAAACTGTCGCTGCAGATTCGGAACAAGAAAAAACGGGGTGGACTCTACCATGTATACCGTGGCTCGTGTGAGGGTTGCCCCAGAAAATCAAGCTGTACGACTTCAAAGAAGGGACGAACCATTCATCGCAACGTGAATCAACCATGGATTGATCAATACAAACAGCGGATCACACAGCCCGCTATCAAGAAAAAGATCCAGGAAAGGAAGACTTTTGCCGAGCACCCCTTTGGAACCCTTAAATACCTGTTGGGTAAAACACCCCTCAGGCTCAGAGGTCTGTCCAAAGTGCAAATCGAAATCGACATTATGACGACCTCTTATGGAATTTTACGGTTATCACACCTGGAATCGATGGAAAACCTGCTTTGTAGGGTTCAAAACTACTCCTGGGGTTCCTGATTGGTAACCCCCATCCTTTTTCCCTTATCTCGAAAAATCCAACATTGTCAAAGAACTATTAAATCAGAATTATCACACACCCTCTTCAGCCCGGGGATTCAGAGGATGATGAAAAACTCAGTCCCGGCTCCGAGGCTGGATTTTACCCCGATGGTTCCGCCCAGAAGGTTTACCAGGCCTTTAGCGATTGAAAGTCCGAGACCGCTGCCTTCGAATTTCTTTGTCTTCAGCGGGTCTTCCTGCATGAAATGGTCAAAAATGATTTGGATCTTATCGGCTGAAATTCCAATGCCCTGGTCTTTGACAAATATCCTGACACGGTTTTCTAAATGTTCAAATCCCATTTCAATGGTTCCC
>CAITZA010000346.1 GCA_903896745.1 uncultured Desulfomonile sp.
ATTTGCAGCCTCGAACGACTTTTGCTGACCAGTGGCTTGTCCATACCGTGGGGAAGTTCTTTGTTGGCTGTCGTTAAGAAACCGGTTTCTTCCTAATACTCCCTTCCTTGAGATCTATTTCCAAAAAGTACATTTGGCGCCGGATTGTTGGCGCCCAAATTGATAGCGATGCAATTGGTGATCGATGAAATCTTGGCTTGACTGAGGACGTTCTGTCTTGCTAATACTGTATCAGATTTGGACGTTGACGGAATACGGCGCAAATCCGTAGCGGTCCCGCCGCTGTAACCGGTGACAAACCCCTGGTATCCACTGTCCGGCTCTAACTGGATGGGAAGGATGGGAGGAGAAAGACCCGGAAGCCAGAAGACGGGCGTCCAATTCAGGGGTAATCTTATGGAAACGGTAGCCCCTGCCTCCAAATAATGGAGGCAGGGGCTTTTTATTTGGGGAAAAATGAAAGCGTTGATTCTCGAAGAAATCGGCAAACTTGCATTGCGGGAGGTTCCTGAGCCGGAACCCGGACAGGGTGAGACTTTAGTTGCAGTAACGAGGTGCGCCTTATGTCGAACCGACGCAAAGATGTGGCTTCGGGGCCAGAGAGATCTTGTATTGCCCCGGGTGTTAGGTCATGAGATTTGTGGAGTAAGGGAAAGCGACGGTCAGCGTGTGGCCGTATGGCCAGCAGAAAGCTGCGGTAAATGCTCCCATTGTATGGCTGGATCGGAAAACCTCTGCGGTAACATCAGGGTTCTTGGATTCAACAAGGATGGCGGTTTTGCAGAAAAGGTTATGGTTGGTGAAAGTTCTCTTCTCTCTCTTCCAAGCGCCCTCGGGGACGATTTGGCTTGTCTGGCTGAACCTCTAGCATGCGCCATAAACGCTCTTGAACAGTCAGAAACCCCGCGTGGCGCCAATATCCTGATTTTTGGCGCCGGAAGCCTTGGGCTTCTGCTAGCCCTGGCGGCAATAGACCTTGGAGCCATACCCACCATAGTGGAAATTAATCGTGACAAACTTCATCGGAGCAGGATGTTCAGGATTGGTCTGGGAATAGCCGCGGTGGAATCTCCAGGCTCGGGCCTTTTTGATATAGCGATCAACGCATGCCCCGCTTCGGAAACTTTTCATCAGGGTGTTTCAAGACTAAAGCCCGGTGGGATCTTCTGCATGTTTAGCGGTTTCAACCAAGATGAAAATTTTCCATCCTGTTGGATAAATGAAATCCATTACCGTCAGCTAAGAGTCGTAGGCGCTTACGGATGCGCTCGAAGCCATTTTACTAAGGCTGTCAATTTACTCGACAGGTCTCAGGACGAGGTAAGGCTTCTGATTGACAAAGAGATTGATCTCGAATCCGCCCCTGAGGGTTTACAGGAAATTCTGGCAGGTCAGGCGCTAAAAATTGAGGTTGTCTTCAGATAAAATTGTCGCATAGTGGCGATTTCCAGAATGTTTATACTGGCATAAGGAGTTAAGAATATGGATGAAAACAGGAAACGCGAATTTGGTCGATTGATTTCCGCTGTGGCCTTCGGAAGGCGACTGACGCGGGAGGAATCCTGCGAGGCGTATCGGCAGGTAATCCTGAATGAGCAGCCTGAACTTCAACAGGGCGCATTTCTTCTGGCTCACATAGCCCGAGGGCCATCCACCGAGGAACTTGGAGGCGCATGGCAGGCGCTCGACCTGTACGATACAGCCAAAATTTCCGTGAACACCAGGGGTCCTGTTTGCGACATTGTTGGCACCGGCTCTGACAGACTCAAAACAATCAACTGCTCGACCCCGGCGGCTCTAATTGCAGCGGCGAGCGGTCTAACCGTAGCCAAAAAAGGGGCAAGGCTGGTTACAGGCGTGTCCGGAGCGTCAGATATATTCGAGATACTGGGAATCAATCTGGACTCACCATTATCAAGGGCACAAGAATGCCTGGAAACACATGGGATATGCTATCTTCCAGGTGAAGCGTTTCTGAGATCCGGCTGGGCGCGACTGATTACATCCATGAGATTCACATCCGCATTTAACATCATCGGTCCGATTACCAGACCCTGTGAACAGACTAACTGCATCGTTATTGGAGCTTATTCGAAGACCGTATGCGATCAGTTGATCTCAGCGCTCAGGGAAATCCAAATGCCTCGAGCTTTGGCGCCTTATGGAGCGCTGTTCAATCATGATCAAGCCGAGGGAATGGATGAGTTCTCGCCAAGTGGTCCCACAAGGGTCGTTGAACTTAATGCAGGAAATATTACCGCCTATGAGATTACACCTTCGGACTTCGGGATCAAAGCGTGCGATTTCCAGAAAATAGCAAGCCGAAAAACGGCCCACGAAAATGCCGAATCAATTCTTGAGGTAATTTCAGGCAGATATGACACACCGCTCGCTGATTTTTTCTGCATGAACGCCGGGGCGGCTCTATACGTATCCGGTATGGCCAAAGATTATGCCCAGGGGTTCGAAATGTCCATGAAAGCGCTTGCAAAGGGCAAAGCCCTTGAAAAACTTCAGCAACTCCTGGAATTTCAAGGCGCCGGCAATACGGCCTCAGTTTAAGGCCCCCTCAAAAGGCTACGGAGCGGAAAATGTTCCAGCCATGGACTTTCGCGAAGAGCCAAAAAAAATCATGCATTGAACAGACTCGAAAGGGTGTCAAAAAATTTATCAACATCTACGGGCTTGGTCAAATATGCTTCGCATCCTACCTCTAGGGCTTTTTCCTGATCATCTGACCCGGCATGGGCCGAAAGAGCTATTACAGGAATGTTCGAAGTAACAGGATCGCTCTTTATTAACTGGGTTGCCTCCATTCCTCCCATTCCGGGTAAGGAAATATCCATCAGTATCAGAGTCGGTCTTTCTTTTTTTAGTATGTTTAGCGCTTGTTCCGCTGAAGACGCTTCAATCCAGTTATACCCCTTTATTTCCAGAAGACTGGTAACCAATATCATGTTGGCGCTGTTATCTTCTACCACCAGGATTGTTGGTCGTTCGCCTTCTGGTGGATATGTTGACCTACCACTGGCCTGTACAAAGTTCCGGTCAGGAAATATATTTGAACTCGTATCATGAGTTTGTTCCATGGACCATATCAAGGGAATGGTGAATATAAATAAACTTCCCCGGTTCTCCCCTTCACTCTGAACCCAAATATCTCCTCCATGAAGTTGCGCCAGCATACGTGCGACAGACAAACCAAGTCCAGCCCCAGATTCCCCGATAGTGCGAGATGGATTAATCTGCTCGAATTTCCGGAAAATCCTCTCACGGTCGTCGGGTAAAATGCCCTTTCCTGTATCGGCCACGCTTACTATCACCTGATGGTCATCATTCCGGGCCTCTATACAAATTGAACCTCCAGAAGGAGTGAACTTGATAGCATTGGACAGCAAATTCATAAGTACTTGCTTTAGGCGTAAACCATCAGCCTCGATGTCTTTACGATGAAATTCTGGAGCGATTACACAGTCAAGTTTGATATTCTTTTCTTCGGCGGCGTCGTATAGTAAAGCAACTGTCTTGCGAATCAACTCGTTCAAATTTACACAGCCTGGCCTAAGAGTGATTTTTCCCGATTCTGCTTTTGCAATGTCGAGGATGTCATCGATAAGTTGAAGCAGGTGATGACCGGCTTCATGAATTTCTTTAACGTAGGCTTTTTGTTTGAAACTGAGCAAGCCAACCGATTCATTCACAAGAATTTGAGAAAAGCCAATGATAGAGTTCAGGGGCGTCCTAAATTCGTGGCTCATATTTGCCAGGAATTCACTTTTGGCTTGGGTTGCGTCCTCCGCTTTTTTACGCAGATGATTGGCTAGCTGAATCGCTTTCTGGAGCTCATCTGTGGTCTGTTTCATCTCTGTAATGTCCCGTGTCACGTTTAGAATGTGATCTTCCCCTCCAAGTGAAATAATGGCGCTCGACAATAGACCGTATCTGGCTTCACCACTTTTTGTCCTATAACAGGCCTCGAAATTTTCTACCCTTCCTTCACCCATCAATCGGGTCAGCAACCTGTCCCTGTCATGGGGGTCATCCCAAGTATTCAGTTCTTTGATTGTCTTGCCTATGATTTCTTTTTCTGTGTAACCGAGGGTTCGCTCCACCCCATGATTAGCCATTATGAATAGTCCGTCCCGAAGCCTTGTGATAGATATGGCGTCCGGGCATAACATGAATGCCTTGCTGAATTTCTCTTGCGAAACTCTCAAATCCTCTTCTAGTTGTTTACGATCAGAAATGTCGGAGTGGGTGCCGAGCATCCTCAATGGTTGACCATCAGAGGCCCATGAAATTACCTTCCCCCTATCCAAAATCCATTTGTAAGAGCCGTCTTTACATCTCAAACGATGTTCACTCTCGTAACTCTCTGTTTCACCTCGAAAATAATCTTGGAGTTTGAGTGAGACAGACTCCAGATCAGCAGGATTCACTCGGCTTTCCCATTCAGGCAAAGTATTCCCTATCTCGGTCTCATCATAGCCCAACATCGATTTCCACTGTTTCGAGAAAAAAACTTTGCCTGTCTGGATGTTCCAGTCCCAAACCCCTTCTCCAGCCCCATCGAGCGCAAACTTCCACCGCTCTTCGCTCAAGCGCAGCGCTTCTTCAGCATTAACCCGGTCCGTGATGTCTTCGTAAATTACAACTAATTCACCAGAAGGAAGTCTGTAGACAAAGTTTTTTCTCCATCCTCCATGCGGCGGGTCATTGGCATAATGAAATGACTGATAGTCCTCAGCATTCCCGGTTTTTGCCACTCGTTGCAGACAACCAACCAAGCCGACTTGTCCTGCATCCGGAAAAACCTCCAGTAATTTTCTTCCTATAACTTGATCCCTACAAATTTGGTCAATGCGTTCTGCGGCAAGATTAAATTCTATGAATCTGAAATCAGCGCCTTCATCGAGCGATTCGTAAACTGCTACACCGCTGTTCATGTTCTCAAACATAGTGTGGTAAAACTGGTCGCTTTTTTGGAGGGGTTCCCGTATTTGGCTAGCGGAGAAATTGTCCGGGGTAAATCTGTCAATTGCCATGAAACGTTCCCTGCGTTAAGAATGTATCAGCTAAAGAATACTACCTTATAAAGGCAATTGCCATAGACATTAAATCGGAAATGACGGTGTAATCCTGTTAGCCTATAAACCGAAACGTTCATTTGAGACAAAAGCTGAAACCAATTCGTTAGTCCGGAATCTCTCACTATTTCTGAATCACTGCTGAATAATGAGCACATCAAAATCTACATTGTTTGAAGGGATTGTTCCCTATAGTTTCGCCTTTTTTCAAGAAATAACAGAGGTGAATGCAGATATTTGTTGAAAAAGAAGGCGTTCCGCGCGAACCCTTTTTTTGATTAAAATTATTCTGTCTCTAAAGAGAGCGTTCTTTGGAGACAGAGTTGATTTTTGTCTGACTCTTCACAAATAAATGTTGATTTATAATTGCCCCTGGCTGGTTATAAGTTCTTTCAATTAATATATTTCACCCAATGGTTTCACTCCGCTTCGTCTGGAATGATACGATGGGGATTCATCTGTTATGACAAAAAAAACATCCGATGCTTTTAACAGAACGTCAGAGCAATTGGCGCCAGCCAACTCTCTCCAGGACATTCCAGAACCCATCACCTCAGAACTCAATATAGGTTTAAAGGTTGTCTTGTTTTTGGCTCTGTTTGCGGGTTTGTATATCAGCAGCCTGTATTCGTATATATTGTTCCATGGCATAGCTGAGATTTTCGCCATATCGGTAGGCGCGTGCATTTTTGTAATAACCTGGAATTCCAGAAGGTTCATACAAAACGGTTACCTGCTGTTTATTGGTATAGCCTATTTTTTCGCCGCAGTTATCGACTTTGTCCATACTCTGGCCTACAAAGGCATGGGCGTCTTCATTGGGTACGACGCAAATCTGCCCACCCAACTATGGATTTGCGCCAGGTATCTTCAGAGCATATCTCTGCTTATTGCGCCGGTCTTCTTCAGATTCAAACCAAACGTGTCCATTGTAATGGCTACCTACTCGGTGATCATTATTGCCCTTTTACTGAGCGTCTTCGCTTTCAGTGTATTTCCTGACTGCTACGTCGATGGAGTAGGTCTGACCCGGTTCAAAATCATAAGTGAGTATATTATCTGCGCCATTCTCCTGGTTTCATTGTTTCTTCTATCCAGAAACAGGAGTCATTTCGAGCCCAAGGTTTTCAGACTTCTAATGACATCAATCGTGATCACAGTTTTTTCCGAGTTATCATTTACCTCCTATGTTAGCGTTTACGGATTTTTTAACCTGATAGGCCATTTCCTGAAGATCGTGGCTTTTTACCTTATCTATAAAGCCATAGTGGAAAC
>CAITZA010000347.1 GCA_903896745.1 uncultured Desulfomonile sp.
CATATTCAAAGTCTCAACCGTCTGGAATCCCAGGTTGAAAGCATTATGATGACAGGTTATTCCTGGGAAAAAAGGTACATTACCGGTTTTCTCCAGAGCGCTCTGGACCTTATGGAAGTCCAGACTGAATGGACGCCTGAGATTAAACGCGCTGCCGAAATGATTCACAAATGGCTGGAAAAAACATTTCCTACCCGCAACGATAAGCTCGACCTCATCGAAATGGATACGTTTGGCCAGTCAATGGAGACTTTTGTCAAGGAAAAGGCCAAACATGAAAAGCGTAATGTAGATGTTAATTTTAATATGGACAAAGGTTCCGTGCTCATTCCTGTACACGTGCTTCAGGCCATCATGGAGGGCCTGATAAGGAACGCAATTGAGGCGACGCCTGATGGTGGAAGAGTCGATGTCATCGGACAGGTAAGGGGAAACCGATATATTTTTAAGGTCAAGGACACAGGAATTGGTATTCCGGAAAAGGATCAGGAATTCATTTTTCAGGGTTTTTATCCGGTTCAGGACACCGAGGCGTATTCCAGTGGAAGGCCTTACTCGTTCAATGCAGGCGGAAAAGGTATCGACCTCCTGAGAATAAGGATGTTTTCTGAGCTCTACGGATTCCGTATCTATTTCATGTCAAAGAGATGTCCGCACCTCGAAGATGGGGCCATGGTTCTTCCCGGAAATGTGGAGACATGTGAGCATTGCAGATCCCTGAAGGATTGTGAGGAAAAAGGCGGGTCAGAGTTCATGGTAGAATTCCAGCTTGCTGATTCAAAAAACATCCCTGAAATAGAAGCTGTCCAGTAATAAATAATGGTTAACCGGAAGAGTTTCGTCATTTCGAAACAAACTGAACGCGGAAGAGCGGACAAGATTCTGTCATCATTATCGGAACTCAACAAGAGCCGCTCATCGATCGCGAATCTGATAAAATCCGGGTGTGTCCGATGCAATGGCCAGAAGATAAGACCCTCTACAATTCTTGAACCAGGCGACGAAATAGACTTCCTCGAGCTCAATGACTTCCAGCCCGCTCCCGTTTCCAGGCATTGCGTGCAGGTTCCTGTTATTTTTGAAAATAGCGACATATTGGTAATAGATAAGCCTTACGGACTGGTGACACATCCTGGAGCGGGCAAACACCAGGAAACCTTAGTGGACATAGTGTTGAAAATGCGCCCTGAAATTGAGGGAGTGGGAGTCGAGGGCAGGTGGGGCATTGTACATAGGCTTGATAAAGATACCTCCGGGGTAATGGTTGTCGCCAAGACAGATTCTGCGCACAAACTTCTCTCCTCGCAGTTCAAGGAACACGGCATACATAGGGCCTACAGGGCGATAGTTCGCGGAAACCCGGGCAGTAATAGTGGTACAATCAATTATCCAATAGGACGAGATTCGAAAGACCGCAAAAAAATGTCAACCAGACCTCTCAAAGGACGAATCGCTGAATCCCATTGGCGGCTTCTGGAATGTTTTCAGGGTTTTTCATTGCTGGAGATCAGGCCCAAGACAGGTAGAACCCATCAAATTCGAGCACATCTCGCTGCGGTAAACATGCCGGTGTTAGGTGACAGGGTTTATGGGGCGCCTACCCAAAAGCAGATTCGGTTGGACAAAACATTGGCCAAGTTGCTGAATGTGATTTCCAGGCAGGCTTTACACGCCGCTGAACTGGGAATATCCCTCGACTCTCAAAAGGAGACACTGTTTTTCTCTTCCGATCTTCCCAAGGACATGCTCGACGCTCTTGAAACCCTTGGAGCGTTGGGATGAACAGGGGCGCTGTTTCATCATGACAATTGTTGTAATCAACGAAATTGGTATCAATCAATCGGTGGGCAAACATTCAGTTGAAATAAATCTTGGAATTGCACGATTGGACAGCCCGCTGAATTTGAAGTCTTTAATGTAGTTTCTTCTGTGCTTGACTACATGCCCATATTCTTGATAAATTCTTCAGAATTCAGGTGGCGTTGCCACGAATCGTAGTATCTCATTTTGAACAACTTCATTTCTGATAATGACGCGCCTTAGGGCCTGACACCAACGCCGCGACCAAATGGTTTCGGAACATAAAAATTTAAGGAGCCTCCCCCATGAGTGACGAGTACGATGTGGAACTAACTGAGGAGCATATAATGCTCCGTGATATGGTCCGGAAATTTGCGGCGAAGGAAATAGCGCCGGTTGTGGAAAAGGATGAAAACGACCATCGATTCCAGCGGGAACTGGTAAAGCAGATGGCTGAACTCGGTCTTTTCGGCTGTCCCATCCCTGAAGAGTATGGTGGCAACAACATGGGTTATCTGGCTCACGCCATTGTCACGGAAGAGATAGGACGAGCCTCCGGATCACTTCGGGTAGCGTTTAACATGCAGACTATGGGCACATCGATGTCCATCCTTAAATGGGGCAGTGAGGAGCTCAAGAAAAAATATATTCCAGCATTGATGTCTGCGGACATTCTGGGTTGTTTCGGTATAACCGAACCTGACGCCGGCTCAGATACGGCCTCCATGACAACTACGGCGGTCAGGGATGGAAATGAGTATGTGCTTAATGGCCAAAAGATGTGGATCACGTGGTCGCCAGTGGCCGACATGTGTATAGTTTTTGCCATGACTGATAAGAAGGCAAAGCACAGGGGAATGAGCGTATTTGTGATGGATATGGATATGCCCGGGGTATCGACCAAAGCTATAAAGGAAAAACTTGGCATTTGGGCCTGCCCGACTGGTGAAGTTATTATGGAAGATGTCAGGGTGCCTGCATCTTACCTTCTAGGTGAAGAAGGGGGCGGATTTGGATATTTGATGAAGGAGCTAATCAGCACCAGACTGTCTGCAGCGGCCGGCGCCGTAGGGTCCTGTCAGGCGGCCCTGGATGAGTCGATAAAATACGCGAATGAACGAAATCAGTTCGGACAACCGATCGCCCAATTTCAGATGGTGCAGGAAGTCATCGCCCGGATGGTGGCGGAAACCGAAGCGGCTCGTGCTCTGGTGTGGCGATGCGCCATCCAGAAAGACAGGGGACTTGTCAATAACATGAGAGAAACCGTGCTTGCCAAATACTATGCGTGCAAGGCGGCAGATGAAGTTCCCAACCTGGCCCTTGAGGTGCTTAGCGCCTACGGATATTCCAACGAATACCCAATTGCAAGAATATTGCGTGACGGCAAGGTTTACAAAATACTTGAAGGCGCCACAAATATCATGAAAATGATCATAGCCACCGACGCTTTGGGGATCAAGAAGGCTAACAGGTGATCACATAACGAGCGATTCAGGGCTGCTGAGATCCTGACCAGGGTGTCACAACTCCTGAATCCGCACTATGTAAGGCGTTTGCATCACACCAACAGGCTAACGCTTGTATTAGGAGTCCAGGATAGACTATAAAATGAGAGGACTGTCAAAGCCGGATTATGAAACGGCACTGACATGTTCCTCTCATGTTTTTTTGTGATACGGCGTCAAGTTTCCATATCGGTAACCCCTTGGTTAATCGGGGCAAAAACACAAGAGACGCTATTATATCGTAGCACAGACATAGAAATGCCGCGCTTGACTGTGGAGTCACCCATAATGTCATTTTCATTCAGTTTAATCAGTAAGGATGAGAAAACCGGCGCCCGACTCGGCAGGCTGGCCACTTCACATGCCGCTACAGACACACCCGCATTCATGCCGGTAGGAACAAGAGCGGTCGTAAAGACACTCAGCGCTGCCGATGTAAAAGAAATCGGATACAATCTGATATTGGCCAACGCCTATCATCTGTATTTAAGACCGGGCAATGAATTTATGGAAACCTGCGGCGGTCTTCACAAGTTCATGAACTGGCCAGGATCAATACTGACTGACAGCGGTGGTTTCCAGGTATTCAGTCTGGCAAAACTCAGGAAAATTAATGACGAGGGCACTCTGTTTCAGTCACATATTGATGGAAGTGAACACCTTTTTACCCCTGAACTGAGCATCAAGACGCAAGAATCCCTGGGTTCGGACATAATAATGTGTTTTGATGATGTAAGGGGCTATCCTGTAAGTGAAGCTGAGGCGTCTGAAGCATGCCGGCGCACCACATTGTGGGCAAAACGTTGCTTATTGGCCAAAAAAAAGGTTGACCCTGCATTATTTGGCATAGTACAAGGATCAATGTACGAAAATTTAAGGAAGGCTAGCGCCGAAAGCCTCACAGCGTTGGGTTTTGATGGCTATGCCGTGGGAGGACTGAGCGTTGGAGAGCCTCAGGAGCTCATGGCGGAAATGATTTCGGTTACTACGCCTTTACTCCCGGAACATTCCCCTCGCTACCTCATGGGGGTAGGTAAGCCGCAGGACATTCTCGACGGTGTAGCGCGGGGGATCGATATTTTTGACTGTGTTTTACCGACAAGAAACGCCAGGAATGGCACGCTGTTTACCAGAACTGGCACTATAAATATAAGGAATTCCAGGTATAGAAACGACTCGTCGCCAGTTGACTCCGAATGCTGTTGCTCATTGTGTAGAGACTATTCAAGGGCCTACCTCAGACATCTTTTCTCAGAGCGGGAAATATTGGGTTTGCGTTTGGCCACTATACACAATCTGACCTTCTATCGTGAGATGATGGAAGGCATACGATTGGCGATAAAAAACGATCAATTCGGATTTTTCAAAAAAGTCTTTTTAGCTCGAATGGAGGACTCAGATGATTGATGTTGCCTACGCCATGGCTCAACCCGGCGGTCAGGGCGGTGGAGATGTAAATACATTAATTCAGTTATTGCCCATGGTTCTTATCTTTGCGGTATTTTACCTGCTATTGATCCGGCCACAGCAAAAAAAAGCCAAAGAACACAAACAGATGTTAGACAACCTCAAGAAGGGTGATACAGTAATTACTCAAGGTGGAATATATGGCAGGGTTGCGGCAATCGAAGACCAGGTCGTGTTTCTTGAAATTGCCAAGGATATCAAAGTAAAGGTTGTGCGTGGCAACATTGCCACAGTCGCAACTACTCCAGCCTCTGTAGAGCCTAAAGCCTGAGGAGCACAATAGAATGATTCAGAACCTTCAGTTGCGCTTCGCAATTATTATAGCCGTATTGCTTGTTGGCCTTTTTCTGGTGTGGCCATCCATCGGTCCCGTCCCGGCTTTCTGGTCCAAATACCTGCCTGACAGTCCTATCAGACTCGGACTAGACTTAAAGGGAGGCCTCTACCTGGTTCTGGAAGTTCAGGCCGACAAAGCTGTCGAAGCAGTGGTCGATCAAACTGTACTCGAAGTCTCCAGCTTGATGAAAGATGAACGAATCAGATACAACGATGTCACCCGAACCGGTGACACCTCTTTGTCGATCTATTTCAAGGATGCTGAACAGGCTGCGATGTTCGACCAAAAGATACTGGAAAAACTTGGCAACTTCAAAAAAGTTTCCGGAGAGCCCGCAGAAAAAGGCTTTGAGGTCAAGCTGTCAATGGACCCGAAAACTGTCGAGTCCATCAATCAAAAAGCTGTCAGACAATCCGTGGATACCATCAGGAACAGGGTAGACGCCTTTGGCGTGGCTGAACCTGATGTTGTCATTCAGGGAACCGACAGGATTGTGGTTCAGCTTCCCGGATTGAAAGAGGACGTTAACCGCGCCATTGACATAATCAAGAGAACCGCACGTCTTGAATTCAAGCTGGTGGATGAAAAGGGTGATCTTGAAGCGGCTCTGAAGGGCGATGTTCCCCAAGGTAGCGAAGTCCTTTACAAGGTGGATAGGAACCCGAACACCGGAGCTGTCACCAGGACGCCTTACCTCATCAAGAAACAGATATTACTCACTGGCGATGTGCTTACAGACGCCAGGGTCATTCCTGACAAAACAGGCCGCATGATTATTGGCATGGATTTTAACAGGGCCGGCTCAACGCAGTTCGAGAGGATCACAGGCGAACACATTCGTGAACGTCTCGCAATTGTTCTGGACAATAGGGTGTACTCCGCGCCGGTTATCAAGGATCGCATTTCAGGCGGTTCAGCGGTTATCGAAGGGCTTTTCAGTCCGGAAGAGGCTCACGACCTGGCTCTTGTATTAAGAGCAGGCTCGCTACCGGCTCCCGTCAAAATACTGGAGAACAGAACTGTAGGCCCATCGCTGGGAGAGGATTCGATACGCTCCGGGAGAAACGCCATCATTTTGGGGATGATCCTCATAGTCATCGGCATGGCAATCTATTACAAATGGTCTGGCTTGGTTGCGGATATAGCGTTGACCATGAACCTGCTTTTAATTTTCGCAGTCATGGTATCCCCGGGTTTGAGAGCTACCCTGACATTGCCGGGTCTGGCCGGTGTCGCTCTCACCATTGGTATGGCTATCGATGCGAACATCCTTATTTTTGAGCGCATCAGGGAAGAACTCAGAATGGGCAAGTCAGCGCGAGCGGCGCTCGAAAATGGTTATGCCAAAGCTTTTTCGACCATTTTTGATTCAAACCTGACTACGATTCTGTCGGCTTTACCTTTGATTCAGTTTGGGACAGGCCCTATCAAGGGGTTTGCAGTAACACTCTGTATCGGACTTATAGTCTCAATGTTCACGGCTCTTTTTGTTACCAGGGCGATATTCGATTACCTCCTGCTGGTGAAAAGGATCAAGACTTTGAGCGTATGATTTTGACAACCATATAATAAACCAGAACCAGATAACGGGTCGTTGCCTGGTAACTGGGAAACAGCGCGGGTTCCTGAGAGTCGGTTTAAATAGCTGGAGCTCAGGCGCCGGCATACAAATTTCAACAAGACGTTTAGACAAGGATTGATAAAGTGCAACTTATTCCGCCTAACACCAAGATCGATTTCATGGGTAAACGGCGTTATGCCTATATTTTTACTACTCTGATGATCCTCTTATCGTTGCTGTCATATCCGGTTAAGGGCCTGGTTATGTTGGGGATCGATTTTACCGGTGGCCTGATGGTTCAGGTTCAGTTCAACAAGCCGGTTGATACTGAACACATCAGATCAGCGTTAGAAAGCGTGAGTCCAAATTTGACGGTTCAGAAATTCTCACTGGCCGGTGAGGATTATGTGCTAAGGATGGAAGCTCCCGAAGAAGGCGCTGAAGTGTTTGCAAAAAGAATTGTGGAATTGCTTGATTCCAAATTCGGAAAAGGCAGCGTCGAAGTACGCGGCCTGGAGATGGTGGGGCCTAAAGTTGGCAAAGACCTTCAGGAGTCCGCAATATGGGCGACCATTATAGCCCTTGGGATGCTACTGGTTTACATGTCGTTCAGGTTTACCCTAAGTATGGGATTGGGCGCAATTTTTTGTCTGATTCACGATCTGATCATTATTTATGGTTTCTTTGTATGGACGGGCAAGGAGTTTAACCTGACAATTCTTGCGGCCATGCTGACAGTAATAGGGTACGACATCAACGACACTATTGTGGTATGCGACCGGATTAGAGAAAATCTCAAACTTATGCGAAAACGCCCGTTGATAGAGATACTCAACGATTCCATCAATCAGACGCTTTCAAGAACCGTGTTGACTTCAGGTTTCACCTTGTTGGTGGTTATTGCTCTGCTGGTTTTTGGAACCAACGTGCTGCGCGATTTTGCATGGGCCCTGACGGTAGGAATACTGTTCGGAACGTATTCGACAATCTTTGTGGCTTCGCCTCTGATATTATTTATTGATAAATATATTCCCGTGAAAAAAGGATGAGCCCACCGGACTTTTTTCATCGGTTTCATACGATTTTTCAGGCATGAGCGACTCGCATATCTTTACCTGGATTTTCCCTGCATTTTCCAGGCGCCAGGACCTTGAGGTCACGAAATCACCCGACCCTGGCGCCTATCTTCAACCCTACTTCTGTGTTAAGCCAAAATCAGATGTCATCCTTGTTGGGACATGAAAAAATACTCGAATTACTGAAACGGTATGCTACAGATAATCGTCCTGCGCACGCATACCTGTTTTCTGGTAGACAGGGAGTAGGAAAAAAGAGAGCGGCGCTTGAATTTGCATGCATGATTAATTGCCCGGATTTTTCAGCGCATGACACGTTAACAAGCTGCAACACCTGTCGCCGTATTCTCTGCAACACCCATCCGGACATTCATATCGAACAGCCAGAGCGAAATTTGATTCGCATTGACGCTATCAGAAAAATTATCTCATTTATTAAGTATCCCCCTATTGAAACCAGTTATCGATTTGTCATTATAGATGATGCTCATCTTATGAACAGGTCAGCTCAGAACGCTCTTCTGAAAACTTTGGAAGAACCTCCAGCCAACAGGATTATCATCTTGGTAACCTCTCAGCCATCTTCTCTTTTACAGACCGTTAGATCCAGATTGAGAAGGATATCTTTCGGCCCATTGAGTGATGAGCATCTGGAAAAGCTCCTTTCTAACTCAAAAGACATGTCCCCCGAAGCGTTGAATGCCGCTTTGGCAATGGCTTCAGGCAGTATTGAACGCGCCCTTTCCAAGGCCGCGCCCAAAAATGTGGAGTTTAGACGAAGGGTTATATCTACTCTCTTTGAAAAAATGGACAGAGCTTACTTTCACCTAGTTGAATTATCGGCTGAAGCGGGAACAGAGAGGGTCGCCACGGATGATTTGCTCGAAATAGCAGCCGGGTTCTTAAGGGACGTCATCGTCACAAAACTTGACAGTAAAGCCCCATTAATCAATGCCGACTACGAGGCCTTAATAAAAAGACTCGTCTCCGCAAACTCTCTCAACAGGCTGATGATGGCCTACGATGAAATCCTTAAGGCATCCGATCGACTTGATTTGGATATAAATCTGGGTAAAAATCTTGTGTTGGATGTGACATTTCTGAAAATTGAAGGCATACTCAAACGGGCCTGACAAAAATTACGGCGCTGGGGTTTGAAACACAAAATGACCAACGATCAAAACAAAACTGAGATTTCGTTTCTGCCTCGTTCCTGGGGCCTTGCTCAGAGATCGCGCGACAAACTCGTCACAGAAGAAGGCGACACAGAACGTCAGGAGCCTAATGAACTCCCCTATGCCACAAGAAACGTCTTGAAGGCCCCAGACAGTAACGGGGCGCCTCCTTCGTTAGAGGAAGCGAGAAAGTCCCAAGACGATCTGAAGTGTCTCTGTCCCTGCAAGGCGGGAACAAATTATAGGGATCCAGTGGAAATAGATGAATCCCACATTGATGAGTCATGTCATGAAATGGAACAGGAAGAATCGCTGGACACCTCTGATCTCTGCGCCGACGATGCGACTGAGGACGCTCCTGACGGGTCCGACG
>CAITZA010000348.1 GCA_903896745.1 uncultured Desulfomonile sp.
CTATGACTTCTTTCCAAAAGAACAAGCCGATTTTTTTACCGCAAAGGACAGGGAGGTCATATCGAAAGGCATACTGACAGAAATCGTAGAGGAGGAGATCGATACCAGACATAAGGGTAAGCGTATATTACGAACAAAAAAAATACCTGTTACAGACTCCAGCGGAACGCCACAGTTCCTCTTGGGCATTTCGACTGACATTTCGGAACAAAAGCACGCTCAGGATAACCTGGAAAACGCTTACATCAGACTTCGCCAGATATTTGAAAGCATATCGGGTTTAATACTGATCATAGACGTCAAAACCTATGAAATACTTTATGCGAACAAGTTTAGTGAAGACTCGTATGGCAAGCCGCTTGAGGGAGGAATTTGTTACGAGAAACTAAACAATCTTGATGCGCCTTGCAAACATTGCTCCATATCCCAGGTCATCGAACTCAATGGCCAGCCCAGTCATAAGGAATATTTCAATGAAAGACTTAACAAACACCTTTATATGACAGAAAGAATAATAAAATGGCCAGACGGTCGGGACGTGAAATTCCAGTTTTCCATGGACATGACAGATTTCAAGAAATCAGAAAAGGAAAAGGAACACCTTCAGTCTCAGCTATTGCAGTCCCAGAAAATGGAAGCGATTGGAACCCTCGCGGGCGGAATTGCGCATGACTTCAATAACCTGCTTCAGGTAGTGCTTGGCTATTCTGAAATCCTGCTGGAGCGAAAGGAAAAAAAGGAGGCCGATTACAAAGATATACAAAAAATATATCAAGCAGGGAAGCGAGGCGCCGAACTGGTAAAAAATCTCCTGACCTTTAGCCGGAGGGTGGAACCCCAATATGTTATGGTTGACGTGAACCAGCAGATCACTGCTCTGCGTAGCCTTTTATCCAGGACTATTCCCAAAAATATCAATATTGATTTGCGCCTCAGCAACGACCTGAATTCGATACTTGCGGATTCGTCACAAATCGATCAGATCCTGATGAACCTGGCAGTAAACGCTAGAGACGCCATGCCGGATGGCGGAACGATTACCATAGAAACAGCCAATGTCAGGCTGGATGAGGATTATTGCAGGAAGAACCTGAAAACACAACCTGGTGATTATGTGGTGATTAGTCTTGCCGATACCGGTCATGGCATTCCAAAGGAAATGCTGGAGCATATTTTCGAACCTTTTTTCAGCACAAAGGAAGTCGGCAAGGGAACGGGGCTTGGACTGGCTACCGTGTATGGAATAGTAACGCAGCTCAAGGGGCATATAACGTGTCACAGTGATCCCGGCACAGGGGCAACATTCATAATTCATCTACCATCGGTTCCTGCTCCCAAGGACCCAATACATAAAACTGCAGGACAAACCCCGACCGGTGGAAGCGAGACCATCCTGCTCGTTGATGATTAGGGGGAGATAAGGGACGATGGAAGGAAAATCCCGAGCGGTTTGGGGACAACGTAATCACCGCCAATAACGGTATTGAGGCCCTGGAAACTTACCCCAAACAGAGAGACTGTATTTCATTAATTCGTATGGACTTTGTCATTGCGGAAATGGACGGAGCCCGGCGCCTTCATGCAATACTCAAGGATGACCCTGAAACGGATAGTTGTGCAAGCTGTTTGCTAATTGAGCCGGATGAAAAAACCATTTTGGGAAAAAGCGTCAGGAGATTCGTGGATAAGCCATTTGATGCCAATAAGCTTTTCAGCATTGTGAGTGATGTTATGGATGAGCCAAGGCAGAAAACATAATTTGCTGAAATTTTGTGTGATACCGGTTATTATATAATCTGACATTTATGGATCAAGCAGACGAAATCAGTAAATGGGAGTGACCGCAATAATGAAGGTGGAAACACATTGTGGCGTGACCGTTATAATTACAGAGGAACGTCTGGATAGCCTGGTGGGGCCAAAGCTCAAGGATGTAGTTAACGACTTGACCCGATCCCAAGGGGCGCATCTGGTTATTGACATGCAAAAAACCCTGTTTATAGACAGTTCAGGACTGGGGGGACTGTTGTCTTCGCTGAAATCCGTAATAAAAAAGCAGGGGGACATTAGAATCGCCCGCCCAACTCCTCAGGCTCTGACATTGCTTCGATTGACCCGGCTCCACAGAGTTTTTGAAATCCATGATACGTTGGAAGACGCCATTAAACCTTCCTGTTCATGACGTCTGTTTAAGCCGGTTTTCGTATTTTTCCAGGATGTTGTCTGTTATCTAACCGCCAGAATCGGGTTAAAGGTTTACGCTTGACTTGTTCGCAGCAACCCTGTTCAGCAATTCGACAAGTTTTCCCGAGTCAACGGGCTTTGCAAGTACCTCATTGACCCCTGACTGCCGAAGTCTCTCGCCCTCCAGAGATTGACCACCCCATCCTGTGAGCAGCACAAAATGGGGTTTGGATATTCCCCTTTCCTGGCAAATGGAAACAATCCTTCTGCCCACTTCCCAGCCGCTTTTATCAGGCATTCCGAGATCGCAAACGACCATATCCAGCTCATTTCGGCCGAAAACCTCAAGACCTTCATTTCCCGAACAGGCGCTGAAAACAGTTTGACCACACGAGGTAAGTAAATCCCGAAGCAACATGACAATGGGTTCCGAGTCATCAATCACCAGAATCCGGAGATTCATCGCGGGAATTGCGCTGCTTTCCGTCTGGGGTTCTGCCCTGGCCTCTTTAGCCAACGGAATTTCTACAGTGAACGTAGAGCCTTGGCCAACCTGACTTTCAACGGAAATGGTTCCCCCGTGATCCACAACTATTTTCTTGCTTACCGAAAGTCCCAGGCCTGTGCCAGCCGATCCCTTCGTCGTCCAGAAAGGCTCGAACAGTCTGCCCTGGTCATGTTCCGAAATCCCCTTACCCGTGTCTTGAATCTTGAATACAACACTGTTGTTTACAATCATCGTCGAGCCGACAATCTTCCCTCCCTCAGGCATAGCTTCAACAGCGTTTTTGATCAGGTTTACAAGGACCTCGAAAAACTGACTTTCGCTACCGGCGACAAAACAACCGGGGGTTACATCAAGTTTGAGATCAATGTTCAGATCATTTAATTCTATGTTAGTTTTCCATAAAGGACGTGTGATATCAAATGCTTGTGTCAGAGACTCTGTAAGGTCGAATATTTTTGGTTCTGAAGTTGATCTGAGCGATCTTATCCCTGCAAAACCCTGTAACCGTTTGACTGTCTCAGACCCAAATATTATAGACTTTCGCATTTGTTCAAGAGATCCTCTGGTATGGGTAACCTTTCCGGATTGCAGGTCAATTAATGACAACTCTACTCCGCCCAGCAATATTTGCAGAAGGTTGTTGACATTGTGAGCCACTCCTGATGCGAGTTCTCCAATCGCCTTGAGTCTCTCGGTTCTCAAATTAAGGTCGCTGGCCAGTTTGAGTTCGGTAACGTCTGTAAGAAAATTCAATATCGATGGCTGATCGTCCCACTCCATAAAAACAGCGTTATTCTGAGTCCACAAGATTGTCCCGTCTTTTCTGACAATCCTGAAGCTGGATATGTTTGGCTCGGAAGCTCCACTCAAGCTTTTTTCCTGTTGATTCATGAAAATTTCGAGGTCATCAGGAAAAATGATGTTCACAATATTTTGATCTATCAGTTCTTCGGAACTGTAGCCTGTCAGTTCCATGGTTTTTGGATTAAAAAATCTTAGCTTGTGAATGTCGGTGATGAATATGGCTTCCTGAGCATTCTGGAACAATGACCGGTATCTTTTTGCGGTTTGATCCAGATCTTTGTACAGGGTGGCGTTCTGAATTGAGGTGGCGGCCTGAGTAGCCAATACATTGAGCATTTCCAAGCGCTTGGAGGTGAAGGCTCCCTTGGCCTGGTTGTTTTCCAGATACAGGATTCCTGTCAATTCTCCAGCTAACATTACTGGAATGCAACACACCGATCTTGGCTGTTTTATCTTTATGTGAAGGTCCGTTGCAAACCGGTAATCACTTGGCGCATCATCTAGTATCAAGGGTGTTTTTGTTCTGGAAACATAGTTTATGATGGCTGTGGGAAAGTCAGGGTTTTCAGTAGCAACAGACTTTCGGGACCCGGCGCCCTCGCCTTGACTGCTATAAGCGCTGGCCCTTACAAAAAATGATCCATTTTCTTCCATCATAAGCAGGCCTTTTTCAGCCCCTCCTGTCTGGATCACTATTGTCAGCAGTTTTTCAAGCAGTTTATCAAGGACTATTTCTCCGGATATATTTTGACAAGCCCTTAGTACGGCAGCGAGATTCAGATCTTCTTCTTTTGGTAGCCCTACGGATTTCCCGGTGGGTGTTTCCCCAGACAGGGAAAATCTTCCTGAAAACTCGGGATAAGTATCTCGTAAGTCCTTGACCTTGGCAGTGGCGCCCCATTTCAGGTAACACTCCAAAGCTTCTCCAAGATAGAATTTTGCCCTGGTTCTATTGTTTACAGAAATCATCAACTCCGCAGCACGTTCGTTGGCAAGGGCTTCTTCGTTAACGTATCCATTTTCTTTGGCCATCTGAATTGCTACATCAAAGTGATCCAAGGCCTTGTCAATGCTTCCGAGACATCTGTAACGCTCACCCTCTACCAGGTGAAATTTGTGCATAAAGTTCATCGGACCTTTGACTGCCCATTTCCAGAGCCTTTTTTGATCGCGTGACACCTGTTTCAGTGTTTCCCTGCTAAGTTCACCTTTCAGTTCGTGAAAGATCGCGAGGCGTGCAAGAGATCCGTAAAACAGGATTATTGGTGTCAGCATCGAACCTCTTGCGCCTTTTAGATGCTCCCGAGCTAACACCCAGTTCTCTTTTGCAGTCATGTAGTCCCTGAACAGATAACACAGACGCAGTTTTTGAACATGGGTGGCGCAGATTATGGCGTTTTCCTTAGCGGCATGTAAAATTGGCAGTATTTTTGCTTCATCGCAGGCAGATCCTTTCAGCAGGCATGGATTGCCGGACGGTTCCATCATGTTGAGAATTTCCTGATGGTAAATCTCCACGAGCAGTTTTGTCGTATTCTGCGACATTTTGCCAATGGACCTTGCCAGGTCCGCAACTTGTCGTTCCAGTTCCGACAACTCTATTCCCGCTCCGTATGAATGAGTGCAGAAGAAGGCGGCGCTAACAGCCGCATACTCAAAATCTCCCAAATGACGACCTAACTGGTAGTTGTCGAGCAATGGCTGTAGACCATCACGAGTGGAGGCGCAGCGTGTATTTATGAACGAATGGAATACAAATACGACCCGGGCGCGGTCTTCCATGCAAAATTCTTTTCGGGACATATCGAGCGCGAGATTTCCAAATCTTAAACCCGAATCGATATCGTTCAACATTGCGATCAGCACCATGGCGTACGCCGCAAAAGCAAGCGCAGACTCTCGGGCAATCCCAAATCTTACAGAAAGTCTGACCATGCGAAGGACCATCAGGGCGAACAGTTCAGGAGCAACAGTGTACGCGGCTGAAATCACACAGCGCAATATCCTCATGGTGGCCAGTTTTTCAGGTCTTGTCATTGCCGGTGAACCCGATAGCGACTCCATTTTACTCCCTGACAGGGCTAACTTCGTTCTCAACAACTCTCTGACAACACTGATTTTCCCGGGCCTCTCAGGAAATCTTTCACCTAATAGCCCAAGCACCGGCAATGCGGTCCGGACTGCCTCAAGTCTCCTGTTACCGGCAATGTTAGCCTGTATCCTGACTTCATATACTTTTATGCCGTCGAGAAAGTCCCGTACATTTGCAAGCGCCATAGTTCCAAGTTGATTCATCTCATCGAATCTGGCGGTCAGAAATGCCGCTAGTGTAGCCTCGGTAGACAATTCGAGCATCAAGCCGTAGTAGTTAACCCAGGCATTGTCTCCAAGCAATTTCATACCCTGCCGAAAATAAGAGAGGGCAGATTCGTATGCTGTAGATTCTTTGGCTTTCTTGCCTGCCTTAAGATTAAGTTCAGCCAGACAAATCCTTTCTTGCTCAGGGTCGGTCTCAACAGAGGCCAAATTCAGGTGAGTCACGGCGTCAAACACCCTGCCGTCAACCTGATCCAGGTCGATGTGTCTGAGAATGGCTTGGCCAAATTGTTTGTGAAAAAGGTTTTTTTGGGTTTTCGGGATTAATGAATAGGACGTCTGTTGAATCCTGTCATGGGCAAACTTGTATTCGGCTTTTATATCTGAACTTGCTTCGGTCATGCCGAGTTCTGCAAGCCGATGGCCTTCGTCCACAGGATATATTAGACCTTCATTTATGGCGGGATTTAACCGCTGGGCTGCAACCATCGGGGAATCTCCCGCAAGCAATGATAACGAGCGAAGATCAAACGTGTTGCCTATGCAGGCGGCGCCCATCAGTAAATCTCTGGTGGAAGACGGTAACTCGCCAATCCTATGTTCGAGTAGGGCTGCGACGTTTCCGGTGACTTCCCGTTCCATGATTTTGTTCGAGTCCCATCTCCAGGATCCGGTTGTATAATCAAACCAGATAATTGTTTCTTTATGCATAGATTTAAAGAATTCTTTAATAAAAAAAGGATTCCCTTGTGTTTTCAGGTGCATGAGTCCTGCCAACTCTATTACCGAGTCTCGACCTGTTCGAAGAGTATCGGCTATTAGTTCAGTCGTATGTTCTTCATCGAGAGGTTCAAGCTGCAACATAACTATGCGGACTCCATGCTTTTGCAAAATATCCACCGTAGTCATGAGAGGGTGTGAAACCTGGACTTCGTCATCACGGTAAGACAGAATTACGAGAATGAATTTCGTGTCAGGGTCAGTGAGCATGAACTCAAGCAGTTTTAGTGAAAACAGGTCGGCCCAATGCATGTCATCCAGGAAGATTGTGACCGGATGCCCAGAACGACTAAAAACCCCGAGAAAATCCTGGAATACAAGTTTGAGCCTGTTTTCCGATTCCACGGGCTCCAGTTTCAGCGCAGCAGGCTGAGGGCCTATTATCATTTCAAGTTCAGGAATCACATCGACGATAACTTGGCCGTTTGGCCCCAAGGCATCCAAAAACCGGCTTTTCCATTCTTTGAGGTTTTCCTCAGTTTCGGACAGGAGTCGATTCACTATCTCCCTGAATGGATGTAGCGCCGCATTTTCAAGGATGTTCCTGTGAAGTTGGTCAAATTTTCCTGAGGCAAAATAACCTCGACGACTTGTGATGATTTTGTTCAACCCCTCGACAAGAGTGGTCTTTCCTATACCAGCCTTTCCCGAAACGGTTACCAATTCCTTGTTTCCGGAGCGGGTTCGATCAAAAGCGTCCAAAATCGCGCCTGTCTCGTTTGCTCGCCCATAAACCCGGGATGGAATGTCAAGCTTTTCAGGTATGTCCCTGGTTCCAACCTTAAACGTCTCAATTACTCCCAGCGAACGTAATTGATTCAAACAGAGCTGAAGATCATTTGCGATTCCAAAAGCGCTTTGATAACGGTTTTCGGGGGATTTATCCATCAACTTGAGAATAATTCTTGACATGGCCACTGGAACTATAGGGTTAATGATGTTCGGAGGATCTGCTTTGATGGCAATGTGACAGTGAACCAGCTCAAGTGGGTCTTGCGCCTGAAAAGGAAGACGACCGGTAAACAACTGATATAGGGACACTCCCAGTGAATAATAGTCGCTTCTGTAATCCAAAGTTAAGTTCAGTCTTCCCGTCTGTTCAGGTGAAATATAGTAAAGAGTTCCTTCGGGAGTGGCGCCTCCAGTCATCAGCGGCTCGTCATAAAAAGCCCGAATGGCAACGCCGAAGTCTATGATCCTTACATCCCCAGTGTCTTTGTTGAGAACAATATTTGACGGATTGATATTTCTATGGATTATACCTGAAGAATGAATCTGCCCCAAACATTCGCAGATTGCTGTTGAGACAGTCAGACTTTGCTCCAGTGTCAGTTCTTTTCGATCTATCAGCCTTTCAAGAGATTCCCCGCCGAAATCCTCCTGAATCATGAGCAGGCTGTTTTCAAATAGTTCAAGGGAATACGCCTTAATTACTCCTGAACAGTTTTCGAGGGATCTTATAACCTGATACTCATATTTTATGGAAAATACTTCTTCGCTGGAGGGGTGATCTTTGCGAAGCGTCTTGATAACTACCGGTTTATCGTCCTCAAGCCTCACGGCTCGAAAAACAGTAGAAACACTGCTCTCAAAAATCTTTTCTAGTAGCCGGCAACCGGCAATGACAGTCATTCAGGGCCCCCTTGGAACCTTTAGCCGTGGTAGGCGATCCAGAGGTAGCAACGCAAAAAAAATTAACACAACACCCTATCAATAATATGTCCCAGAAATAATTCGAGGTAATATTATTAATTAGCGGCACACCAGGAAAACCAGACTTTATGGAACTCGTATGCAGGCCCTGGGACTGGCGAAAATCTGATCACGCCCAAAAGGTAATATTACTGATTCTAACAACTTTTGGCCGATAATTTAACATACAGCCTGTTAAATTGACAACTAATTTCAGGAGGTTTTAGATGACGGAACCGCAGGCGAAAAAATTCTTTCATCACATAAATGAGTTTTGGCTCTCTGAATCAGCCGAGGCTGTCGCGGTTCTTCTGTCTTCAAACATGTCATCGGGGCTTGATCCTGAAATCGCCGCAAAAAGACTTGAGGAAACCGGTCATAACGAACTGCGTGAGACCCCGCGGCCTCCTTTCTGGAAACTCCTTCTGGCCCAGTTTCAAAATTTTCTCGTGATAATGCTCATCGTGGCTAGCATTTTGTCCGCCTTACTTGGCGATTATGTTGAGGCCATCGTAATAATAGCCATAGTGGCGCTAAATTCAATTATCGGGGTGGTTCAGGAATCAAAGGCGGAAAATGCGCTGGCAGCCCTAAAGAAGATGTCGGCGCCCAACGCCACGGTAATCCGGGGTGGAACCCGAATGGTAATACCGTGCTCTGAGCTTGTTCCGGGTGATCTGGTAATCCTGGAGGCCGGAAATTATGTGCCTGCGGATTTGAGGTTGCTGGAAGCGATCAACCTCCGGATCGAGGAGGCTGCGCTTTCAGGAGAGTCCGTTCCTGTTCAGAAAAACGCTAATGTCACTTTCTGCAGTGATGTCCAGTTGGGAGAGCGGCTTAATTGCGCTTTCATGGGAACCTTAATCACCTATGGTCGCGGAAGTGGGCTTGTGGTAGCCACTGGCATGAATACCCAGATAGGCCTCATCGCAGATATGCTACAAACCCTGAAGTCAGAACCGACACCCCTTCAGGTCAAGCTTGACCAGCTTGCCAGGCAGCTAGGATATGCGGCTCTGGCAATTTGCGCCCTGCTGTTTCTGGTAGGGCTGTTTAATCAGACAAGGACTGAAATCCTTACTGCTCATGACGGCGGACTGTCCATATATCTGAGGACATTTTCTACCGAATTAAGCGATCTTTTCATGATTGCGGTCAGTTTGGCCATTGCGGCGGTTCCTGAAGGGCTTCCGGCGGTGGTTACCATCACCCTGGCTCTCGGAATGCGGGAGATGGTAAGGCGTAACGCCCTTGTCCGACGCCTGGCTGCCGTGGAAACGCTTGGATCAGCTTCTGTCGTTTGTTCTGACAAGACCGGCACGCTTACTCAAAACCAGATGGCCGTAGTCTCAATTTGGGTTGATAATTGCAGCTTTGGGGTTACCGGCGCAGGGTATGATCCGCATGGAATTTTCAGCATTGAGGGAAATGATGTTGACATTAAGCAATATACGACAACCCTTGCGACCCTTCAGGCGGCAGTTCTCTGTTCTGACGCATACATCGAGTCAGCGGATTCCTCTGGCTATCGAATGGTTGGTGACCCGACCGAAGGAGCTCTTGTAGTAGCCGCCGCCAGGGCAGGAATAGACCGACTAGCCCTGCAAAGAGTATTTCATAGAGTTTATGAGGTTCCTTTTGATTCGGAACGGAAATGTATGTCAACCGTTCATAAAGTAGTTGATCATGACGATTCCGTCTCACGACTGTTTGGCATTTTTTCTGGCATGCGTCATAACAGTCATGTCATAACATGCAAGGGCGCTCCCGATGTAATTCTTGAACTGTGCAGCCGCTATAAACTACGTGATGGCGCCATAGCCCCCCTTACAGAAGAAATGCGAAAAAATATCCTGTCTGCCAATGAGTTGATGGCCCACAGAGCGCTACGGGTCATGGCCGTTTCGTACAGGCTGGATGACACTGATCCGATTGAGTCCAGGCCGGAGATTATTGAGGACGGTCTTATATTTCTTGGTCTTTTCGGAATTATAGACCCGCCCAGGCCCGAGGTCATTCCCGCCATTGCAAAAGCTCGCCTCGCAGGAATTCGAACTATCATGATCACCGGCGACTATAGTGAAACTGCGAGCGCAGTAGGTCAGTCCATTGGTCTTATTGAACCGGGTCATGCGGTTTTGTCCGGCGCCGATCTGGATAAACTGAAAGAGCCCGAGCTATTGGAGGTTCTTGAATATACGGACGTTTTTGCAAGAGTTAACCCTGAACATAAAATGAGAATTGTGCAAGGGTTGAAACAGATGGGCGAAGTAGTCGCCATGACAGGAGACGGGGTAAACGACGCCCCTGCCCTGAAACGCTCCGACATTGGCATCGCCATGGGTGTTACCGGCACGGATGTGGCCAAAGAAACGGCTGACATGATACTTATGGATGACAATTATGTGAGCATTGTATCAGCGGTTGAAGAAGGTCGAATAATTTACGCGAATATCAGGAAGTTCGTGAATTTCCTGCTTTCATCAAATGTCGCGGAGATATTGATCATTTTTTTGCCAACTCTTTTTGCATTACCGAGCCCTTTGACCGCCATACAACTCCTGTGGCTCAACATGGTGACGGATGGCGCTCCAGCGCTCGCGCTGGCCAGGGAAAAAGGCGACCCTTTTGTCATGAACCAACCCCCAAGACCGAAATCCGAGCCGATCATTTATGGCCCCATGCGCCGGGGTATATTGATCCAGGCTGTCGCCCAGACTGCCGCAACACTCGGCGCTTTTTTTACAGGACTTGTCTGGCATCTGCAAATGACCAAATCAATCCCCGACGGAGTTAACCCACTGGTCTTCCTTTTCCGGTATGACTGGACGGGAGTTCAGATCCAGACGGCACAGACAATGGCTTTCGTCACTCTTTCACTTTGTGAGTTATTCCGATCCTTCACTGTTCGCTCGGAAAGACTTTCTATCCTTGAAACAGGTTTTTTCTCAAATATTTATCTGGTCTGGGCTGTCATTGTATCGACACTGCTACTCATTCTGACGGTCGTAGTTCCAGTTCTGAACCCGATATTCAATACCCAGCCGCTAAGTATGGCACAGTGGCAGTTGGTCATCGCCCTTGCGATCATTCCGGCTATTGTAGAAGAGATCACCAAGCGGTTAGTCCGAAACGGGAATGACTTGCGGGCTCCCTTGCAGACGCTCCACAACCGTGGCCCTATTGTCTGACGCCTATCGATTTGGAAAACCGTTTGGCTTCAATCAAACACTGCTAGCTGTGGACTAATCGAAATGGTTTGAAATGTGAATCATTGGGGGATTGCGATTACATTCCAAGGTAGGCCTTGCGCACTTCCTCTGAGTCCATGAGTTGACTTGCTGATCCCTGCTGTATGATCTTTCCGTTCTGAATCACATATCCCCTGTGGGCGATTTCCAATGCCTCCTGAACCATCTGTTCCACGAGAAGAACGGTGGCGCCCGCCCGGTTGATCGAGGTAATGGTCGCCATCATTTTTTCCACCATGGTTGGCATCAGACCAAGGGACATTTCATCCAGCATGAGAAGTTTGGGTTTGGATATGAGACCACGCGCGATTGCAAGCATCTGCTGTTCCCCACCGCTGAGGGTTTCCGCCACCTGATTGGCCCTGGCCCTTAGAACCGGAAAAATCTCAAAAAGCTCTTCCATGCGACGCTTTACTTCTATGTGCGATTTTTCCGTGTAAGCTCCAAGATAGAGGTTTTTCCTTACCGACAGTTTTCCGAAAATTCTGCGACCTTCGGGAACATAGCTGATGCCGAGTTTCAAAATCTCGTGTGCCGGCATTTCAGAGATGTCATGCCCTTCAAATAAAATGCGACCCTTGAGTGGATGGATCAGACCGCAGATAGATCGCATGGTGGTAGTTTTACCAGCTCCGTTCGCTCCGACGATAGCGACAAGTTCCCCTGGCATGACCTGCAAGGAAACCCCAAAAACAACAGGCGCTCCATCATAGCCCGCGTGCAGGTCCGAAACCGTCAGGATCGGATCAATCAACGGCGCCAATTTCGTTCCTCCTCTTATAACGCTGACTATATTTTGCACCCAGATACGCCTCAATAACCCTTTCATCATCAATTATCCGTCCAGGCGTATCTTCAGCTATCTTTATACCACCATCGAGAACAACTATTTTATCGGCTATGGACATGATGGCATCGAGGACATGCTCAACAACCATGAGTGTAAGACCCGCCTGCTTCAGTTTCTGGATGACTTCTACGGATTCGTTGACCTCGGTTGAAGTCAAACCCGCCATGACTTCATCAAGCATCAGCAATTTGGGGCTGGTTGCAAGAGCCCTTGCCATTTCGAGTCTCTTTTTGCCCCCTATGGACAATTCCCCGGCCAACCTTTCCCGCACAGTCTCCAGTCTGCATAATCCTATACATTCGTCGGCCTTTTGGAATGCCTTTCGATTGTCTGAACACTTCAGAAAGGCCCCTACCAAGACATTATCAAAAACCGTCATGTCTTTCAGGGGACGCACGACCTGAAAAGTGCGTACCGCCCCTTTAGCAGCAATTTGATAAGGTTTCCAGCCAGTTATATCATTCCCATCAAAACATATTTTTCCTTCGGTTGGCTTGCAAAGACCTGAGATGCAATTGAACAGAGTTGTCTTGCCTGCGCCGTTCGGCCCTATGAGTCCTACGATAGACCCGGTTTCCACCGTGAAGCTAACGCCACGGTTTGCGACCAACTCCCCAAATTTCATTGTGACATCGCTCACATCCAGGAGAGCCATCGCCTATATTTCCTTCCGGCTTCGTTTTGTTGAAGCCCACTTGCTTACATCCCGAAGGATGCCGATCATTCCATCCGGTTGTTTGACCACCATTAAAATAATGAGAGCGCCAAAAATTATCAGATCGACCCCTCCACCAAGGCCTCCCCATAACGCCCGGGTATACTCCTGAAGAGGAATCAGAACCGAAGCTCCCAATAGCGGACCAAGCAGCGTTCCGGCGCCTCCAAGAATTGTGATCAATACAAATTTCATCGACATATCAAGAGACATTACCATCGGAGGGTCCACACGAAGATTGTACTGGACGAAGAAGGCGCCACACATTGCAGCCATAGAAGCGGAAAGCGCCATGGCGGTCAGCTTGACCGCAGAGCTATTCACCCCAAGGGACTCAGCCGTCTCCTGGCCTTCACGTACTGCCCGCATGTAGTAACCGAATCGATGCCCCTCCAGCCAACGAACAGTTCCAAAAATGATGATAAAAATAACTAGAGCGCTATAGTAGTAACCGACCTTGGACTGATGCCACATCAGATTGCCCAGACCTTCCCCAATGATCGGATAATCCAGTCCTAGCGCTCCACCTACCCAATCCCATACCAGAAAAATACGGTTGAAAATTTCGACTATGGCAAAGGTCGCTATGGCAAAATAATGACCACTCAGTTTAAAACAGGGATAACTAATTATAATGGCTACAATCGCGGCAAGAATCATTCCGATCGCTATGCCCGGCCAAGGCGTCCCGCCGTAAGTGACAACAGCCAGCCCGGCGCCATAAGCCCCAATTCCGAAAAAAACCGAATGTCCGAAAGAAACCTGACCGCAGTAGCCTCCTATGATATTCCACGCCTGAGACATGGAAGCGAACAGGAGGATAAGAATCATTACATGAAGTCGGAATGAGTCGGCGGCCACCGCCGGAACCAGTGGCAGTAGCGCCAAAAACGCCACAAGACCAAGCCAACAAAAATCTTTTATTTTTGAGTTCTTGAAGTCCAATGAATTACCAGCCAAAAATACCTTTTGGTCGAATGAATATGACAGCCAGATAGAGACCGAAAACAGCGATGTATTTGAAAACCGGCGCAATGTAAAAGCCTGCGAGAGCCTCTACAACCCCGACCAGGAGTCCGGACAGCAGGGCGCCAGGAATACTGCCGAATCCCCCCATTGCAACGCAAACGAAAGCGATCAGTCCAAACATCGACCCAACTTCCGGATGCACAGCAAGGTACGACGGCATTATGCCCCCGCCTATTCCCACACAAGCCCCGCCTATCCCAAAAACAAGCACATAGATTCTGTCAGTGTTTATTCCTACAAGTTCAGCGGCGTCACGATCCATTGCCGTCGCCTGTACTGCCCACCCGAATCTTGTGTTGTTCACAAGCCAATAGAGTATTCCGATCACCACAAGCGCCAGAATTCCCGCTGTCAACTGAGGAACAGCGATTATCAGCCCTCCCAGATGGATAGTTTTTCCTCCAAGCCAAGTATTTGAAATGATGCGGAAATTGGGAGAAAACTGGTTCATGCACAGGTTCTTGATAAGAACGGCGAGTCCAAACGTTGCCAGCAAAGCTACCAATCCCGGTTTTCCGATCGTGAACCTTATTATGAGCTTGTAGGTAAGGGCTCCAAGCAGGAATATGAATGCCCCGGCGGCTATTGTCGAAACCAGCGGGTCTATGTTTAGCAGAAAGCCCAGCCAGTAACTTACATACATTGCAACCATGAGATATTCGCCATGGGCGAAATTGATGACATCCATCACCCCCCAGATGAGGCAGAGTCCTGCCGCAACCAAGGCGTAAAGCATTCCACTCAGCATGCCATCAATCAGAACCTGAAGGAACGTCTCCATAAATCCTTAAATCCTCTGCCAATTATACAGCGCCACCTGCTGTCACAAATGCGAACAATAGACAACCATACGTTGAAAAGAAAAATAGGCGCATTTCGTTAACTCTCGATAGATTAACATAAATGGGCACATTTTTAGAAGCTTCAGGCGCAAGATAACCTCAGGAAGGTTACTTGCGCCTGTTACCAACAATTTCCGGCAAGATCGGGGAGACCCGACCAAGTCAGGATTTAGCCGCGGTTATCTCTGATTCCATGGCTTTATCGGGAACACTATTTCCGTATCGGCCATTTCTTGGGGGAATATGCGTTTGTATTCGCCGCCCTGAAGTTGGGTTACCACGCTATGGGCTTTTATGTTCTGACCACCCTTGACAAATGCTACTTTTCCGCCAAGCGAAAGAGGAGAATCCCAAGTGTTGTTATGTAGGATTTCAGCTACCTTCTCAGCGTCGAGGCCTCCGGCTTTCTGTATGGCCTGGGCAAGCACCAGCATC
>CAITZA010000349.1 GCA_903896745.1 uncultured Desulfomonile sp.
CCTATAAGGAATTCCAAAACCGGAGAAGTGGAGAGTGTGGTTCATTATTGCAAGTCAATTACCGAAAAGAAAAAAATCGAGCTTCAGATGCGGCAGGCAGAGAAACTTGCCTCACTCGGCCAATTGGTGGCAGGCGTGGCTCATGAACTGAACAATCCGCTCAGCATTATCCTGTTCTATTCGGACTTGGTCAAGCAGGAACTCAAGGAAGGATCCCAAGAGTTTCAGGACCTGGCCGTCATCGAGAAAAGCGCGGAAACATGCAAGAAAATAGTCCACGACCTCCTTGCTTTCGCAGGTAACGTTGAGGCCAGTAAATTACCATGCGATCTTCATGAAACCATCAACAGGATGGTCGGGGTTCTGGAAAAGCAATTTTCCAGGGAAGGGGTAACTTTCTGTAAGGCTTTTGACCAATCCGTGCCATTTATCCCGCTTGATGAGGCGAGGATCCAACAGGTATGGCTCAATCTCATGCTGAACGCCCGTCAGGCAATCGGCGCTAACACCGGACAGATATTTATTTCCACATCTCTTACGGACAACGGCAATTTTGTTCAGGTCAAATTCAGGGATGACGGCTGCGGAATGAGTGTAGATGTGGCAAGTAAGGTCTTCGATCCCTTCTTTACCACAAAAGGGACTGGCGAAGGCACAGGACTTGGGCTTTCCGTAAGTTACGGCATAATTTCCGAGCATGGTGGGAATATTTCCGTTCATAGTCAACATGGTTACGGCGCGACCTTTGAAATCCTCTTGCCAATAGCGCCCGGGGGAAATGCCCATGTTGCTTGAAAACACCGATCAGGCTTCCACGCCGACCATTTTACTGGTTGATGATGAACCCGATTTTCTTCATGGTCTGGCCCGTGCAGTAGCCCGCGACTCAAAATGCTCTGTACTTACCGCAAAAAGTGGCCAGGAAGGCCTGGATATACTCGATAGGACTGATGTTGATCTGATCCTCACGGACGTCAGGATGCCCGATATGGATGGCATTGAAATGCTTGAGAAGGTCAAGATAAGACATCCTGGGATTACGATAATCATGATGACCGCATACGCCACTATCGATACTGCTGTGGAAGCCATAAAAAAAGGCGCATACGATTTCATACAAAAACCCTTCAAACCAAAGGATATAAGTCAGTTAATAGACAGAGCCTTTGAGAGAAACAGACTTATTAGGGAAAACCGGTCGCTGAAAGACCAGCTTCAGACATTTCAGCAGCCTGACCCTTTCGTATCAACAGGCCCCGGACTTCAAAGGATGATGTCAATCATACAGACCATCGCAGCCCTCGATGTTACTGTCCTGATCCGTGGGGAAACCGGTTCGGGAAAAGACGTGGCCGCCCGAAAAATACATTCCCTGAGCCCCAGGAATAAGGGCCAGATGATCACAGTAAATTGTCCGGCCATTCCTGAAAACCTGCTGGAATCCGAATTGTTCGGATATACAAGAGGCGCTTTTACGGGCGCTGTGGCAAACAAGAAAGGTCTTATACAGCAAGCCGGAGGAGGAACTATTTTTCTCGACGAAATCGCCGACATCTCCATGCCCGTTCAGGCAAAACTCCTGAGACTTATACAGGACAAGGAAGTCAGGCCATTGGGAATAACTCAATCACAAATCGTTGACGTAAGGATTCTGGCCTCAACAAACAGAAACCTCGAAGCAAAAATTATCGATAATTCCTTCAGGGAAGACCTTTTTTACAGGCTGAACGTTGTCACTATTACAATGCCATCCCTGCGAGACATTCCTGAGGATATTCCTCACCTCGCACGTCATTTCATTCAGCAGGCCTCAAGAGAATTCAGCATGCCTCCTAAACAAATATCCAATAATGCCATGGAATTCCTGGTAAATTCCAAGTGGCCCGGAAACATCCGCCAATTGAGAAATTCCATCCAGAAAGCCCTGATTTTTTCAACAGGGTCTGAATTCCAAATAGCCGATTTTCAGAATAGTATCGAACGAAATACTCTTGACCCCATGTTAACGGATTCATCATCCATGCCTTACAAAACGGCTCGCGAAAAAGTGCTGAGAGACTTTACCGTTGACTATGTTACCAGAGCCCTGAGAAAACATGAAGGAAACATAACCGCTGCCGCCAGAGAATGCGGCATCGAACGACAGCACCTTCAGAAAATCCTCCGCAAATATCATCTGGGTTCGAAATCCAGCGAGTGAACCAAAAGCGCATCCGGCCGCAACTAAATGGGGCGCCCGCCCTCATCTCCTGATGCGTCCCAATGTGTTGTTTTTACAATGCATTATTTATACGGCATCAATGTGGCGCCCCAAACAGGAATTCTTTCGAAAATCAGGATCTAAACGCCGGATATGCGTCTTTCTGTTAACATTCTGTAATATCCTGTCTTTTTTGATCATTAGCTTCCAACGGATCGTTTGGCACAATTAATGCTTAATCTCCTGATATAAGCATCGCCCGAAAAATACATCCGGTATTTTTCAGAATAGCTCTTCAATAGAGACAAGCCCACGCAAGGAGGAAGTCAAACATGTCGAACGGCTCTGAACAGCGGTTATCCGGAATTGTAAGCATTTTGTTCGGCGCAATCATGCTCGGCTACGGTTTTCTGATCCGTAGCGGTTCACTCAACTGGTTGCTTGCATATCTCAAGACGCAGAAGGAAGCCGATCTTCAGGTTACCCTGTGTTTTGTACTCGGGGGCCTGGGCATACTTGTAGGTCTCATATATCTGGTCAGGAAACCTACAGGAAGCATCCTGGACAATTATGTTCTTGGCCCCGCGCCCGGAATGATGATGTTGTTGCTGATCTGTATGGTCATCCTTTGGTACATGGAACCTATGATCAACATCTGGAGCGCTGCCGCTGCGCCAACCCTCAAGTTTAGTTTTGCCAAGATATTCAACCTGAATCATGTTGTTTTGGGCATTCTGGTCGGTATATTGATCACAAACACGATCGGAATCCCAAAATTCGCGGCTCAGGGTGTAAAAACGGCCAGGTTCGTTTTAAAAATGGGTATCATCACCCTTGGCGCCCGTTATTCGCTAGCGGAATTGACCAACCTCGGTCAGATAAGCATCTGGATGATCGGCTTTTTCGTAGTTGGAACCGTGTTACTTGTGCTTTGGCTTGGGAAGTTATTTGACACTCCTCACTCCATGACAGGCGTTCTCAGTTCCGGAATGGGAGTATGCGGCGTTTCCGCTGCGGTGGCGTGCGCCCCTGTGGTAAAGGCAAAGAGCCACGAGATGGCTTATACAATCGGAACCATACTGTTGTGGGGCGTTGGATGCATGTTCCTGTTTCCGACTATCGGGAAAATCCTCGACATGACCCCGACACAGTTCGGTTCCTGGGCCGGCACGGGAATCCTAAACTCAGCTCAAGTCGCGGCCGCCGCCCTGGCTTTCAACGCTGTCGATATCACCACGCTGAAAGTAGCCGAAATTTTCAACATCACGAGGGTGCTTTTCCTTCCGTTGATAGTTCTGATTCTTGCCTACTGGTTCAGCAAAGTGACCGGTGACACCAGCGGTCGCAAACTTTCCCTAAAGGAAGTTGTTGTAGACAAGTTCCCACTTTTCGTTCTCGGCTTCATACTGATGTTTGTCCTTTCGTCCGCAGGCGTATTCGGCCCGGCGCAGCATTATCAGGGTAAATACCTCGACTTCTCCTACAGCAAGAGGACCGAGATCACTCCCGAGGAGTTGCAGGCCCTCGGAGCATTCATTGCTGTTCCTGAAAATGTTCAGAAGCTTTCGGACAAGGAAAAGAGCGCTCTGAATGATCTCAACACCCAGCATCAAATAGCGGGAGATTTTGCCAGCAAAAATGATAGCAAGCTGTTTTATGCTCAGGGTAAAGAGCGTATGGAGACTATCGAAGCCATGGTAGCCGCCAAGAAAATCAAGGACAAAAAAGCGGAAGGCGCCTTGAAGCATGCTGTCAAGCAGGTTTATAAAGATTCAAAAACCATTACCCTGCTAACGGACCTTATGATGTGGTTCTTTGCCTACGGACTGCTTGGTCTGGGCATGCAGATAACATGGTCCTCCATTTCACAGGCTGGAGGAGCCCCGTTGATAATAGGCGCCATCAGTGGAACCGCAAAAGCGGTCCTGTCTCTGATCGTGGTTTTACTGTTAATAAAAGAAGCGATATAAGGCTCAATTTTATAGGAGTAACCTAAAATGGAAGAAGAAAAAGCTCAGCCTACCACTACACGCAACGCCGCTTCCATGGAAGAACGAGCCCTCTCGGTATTTCAGAGCGAGCGTAATGAAGATTTAACGGCCATGATCATGACATTTTTATGCACTTTCATTGTGCTTGTTTTCACAAAATGGATATAATCTGAGATGCTACGGGTTCCGCCTCAATCACATCCTGTCTTGATGGCGGAACCAAACGGCAATTTTTTAACGTCTGTTCGTTTTATTGATGCCGCTCATCGGAGCAACATCCAGAGGATTTAATGTTCACTAACGTACTGGTGGCGTCACATGGCACCCAAGGCGCTCAGGCCGCTGAAGACCTGGCTCTCAAAATAGCCATAAGGTTTGAATCAGTCCTGAACCTCGTTACAGTCATAAATGAGAACTGGCAGCACATGACCGGAGATGACTGGTTAAACACTTC
>CAITZA010000350.1 GCA_903896745.1 uncultured Desulfomonile sp.
GTTATCCGGGTGAGTCATATTTTGAATTTGTTCCAAGAGGCGCTGATGACAGGTCAGAAATAATTCTGGACATGCAAAATACTTTTCCGGTTAGCAGAATGAGGATAGTCTGGGCAGACGAGCAATCGACTCCAGCGGATTGGATCCTCGAATATTCTAGAGACATGACTGATTGGCAAACTTTTGTAAAATCTTCATCAGATGAAATAGATTGGTATTCCAGATGGCCAGGCTTTGAATATTACTCGTCAGAACCGGCGCAGGCAAGGTATCTGAGATACAGGCCACTAAAAGATTCCGGTCCTGCAATAAAATTACGACTAATCAGCGCATATCGGTAGGTTGAAATGAATATACTCGGACTTTCAGCTTTTTATCACGACAGCGCCGCCTGTCTTATTAGAGATGGAGAAATCATTGCAGCAGCGCAACAGGAACGTTTTACGCGTGTGAAACATGATCATCGCTTCCCTCTGGATGCCGTTCAGTATTGTCTGAAAGAGGGTAAGATTTCTTCGAAGGACCTGGATTATGTCGTCTTCTATGACAAGCCGTTCATAAAGTTTGAACGCCTTTTGGAGACCTATGTTTCGTATGCTCCTCGTGGCTGGGCGTCTTTCTTGATGGCGATGCCTCTGTGGCTGAAACAGAAGCTTCACATGCCTAAATTGATCAGAAAAATTCTCGATTATGAAGGGAAAATCATTTTCCCGGAGCATCATGAATCTCACGCTGCTAGCGCTTTTTTTCCATCCCCATTTCAACGTGCCGCATTTCTGACCATGGATGGTGTAGGTGAATGGACCACGACAAGCTTCGGGGTCGGAGATGGTTCAAAAATAAGAATCGATTATGAAATCAGATTCCCGCATTCGCTTGGGCTGTTATATTCGGCGTTTACATATTTCACGGGATTCAAGGTTAACTCCGGCGAGTATAAGGTGATGGGGCTGGCGCCTTATGGCGAGCCGAAATACGTCGATACCATCATGAATGAACTGATTGACGTCAAGGAAGATGGTTCATTCAAACTTAACATGAAATATTTTACATACCCGTACGGTTTAACCATGACTGGTCATGCCTTCGAAAAACTGTTTGACGGTCCAGCGCGCAGACCAGAGAGCCAGCTTACCCAGAGAGAAATGGACATCGCCAAATCGGTTCAGGTCGTAACTGAAGAGGTTATGCTTAGAACATCACGCCACATCCACAGAACTACCGGCGAGAAATACCTGTGTATGGCGGGCGGTGTCGCCCTGAATTGCGTTGGGAATGGTCGCATTTTGAGGGAGGGGCCATTTGAGGATATCTGGATTCAACCTGCCGCCGGTGACGCAGGAGGAGCCCTTGGGGCCGCGCTTTTCGTCTGGCACCAGATCCTCAATAACCCGCGGGTCGTTGACAATGCTTCTGACCTTCAGCATGGCTCATATCTCGGACCGGAATACTCCGAAGACGAAATAAGAAAGTTTCTTGATTCTAACAGTTATCCTTACAAATATCTGGGTAACGGGGAAGGCCTTTCCAAGATTGCGGATTTGATCGATGCGGGAAAAGTTATCGGATGGTTTAGCGGGCGGATGGAGTTTGGCCCCCGAGCTTTGGGGTCCCGATCAATCATTGGAGATGCCAGAAATACCCAGATGCAGAGCCAAATGAATCTCAAAATTAAATACAGGGAGAGTTTCAGGCCTTTTGCCCCTTCTGTGCTGTCGGATCAGGTCGATAAATATTTTGAACTGGACAGGCCCTCTCCATACATGCTTCTAGTGGCAGATGTTCAAGAGCGTATAAGAAAAACAATGAATGAGGATCAGCAGAGACTTTGGGGAATAGACAAACTTAATGTTGTTCGCTCTGAAATCCCTGCCATCACCCATGTTGATTATTCGGCCAGGATACAGACTGTGCATAAAGAAACCAACCCCCAATACTATGACCTCATTAACGCCTTTTACAAAAAAAGCGGCTGTCCGGTAATTGTTAACACCTCTTTCAATGTTCGCGGTGAGCCGATTGTAATGAGCCCGGAACACGCGTATCTTTGCTTCATGAGAACGGAAATGGACTATCTGGTTCTCGGTAATTTTCTGCTGGACAAAAAGGATCAGCCCAAACTTCGTGATGACGAAGACTGGCGATCTCAATACGCTTTGGATTAGAATAGCGCAGGACATAATGAATATCATCCAGGAAATAAGAGACGAAATCAAGGCGGCTGCGGTTGTCCCGACCAAGAGGGACATGAACATACTCGCAGCGCTGTTCTTGCTGATTCCATGCGCCATCGGCGCTCACCTGATTTACTGGCGCGATTCCACTTATGGATGGGTCTGGCTCACTATTGGAATTGCTCTTTTTGCGTCTAGATCGATTCCTCCTCTTTTCCGGTATATTTTTTCAAAGTGGGTGGCGCTTTCCATTGTAATCGGTTACTTTATTTCAAGGATACTGTTGACATTAATATTTTTTCTTGTGATTACACCTACTGGATTCTTGATGAAGCTCTTCGGCAAAGACCCAATGGATAGAAAAATCGACAATAAAGTCCAATCATACTGGATCAAACACGAAGAACCTTCTGATAACACTGTTGAAAGGTACGAAAAACAGTTCTAGAAACCGTATGGACATTAATTAGGAGGATCACTGCATGTCATTGGTGAGAGAGTTCTGGGATTTCATGAAAGTCAGAAAAAAATTCTGGTTGGCGCCCATCCTGATAGTTCTTGTGATTCTGTCGGCGTTCATAATATTAGCCGCCAGTTCACCCGTTGCGGCGCCTTTTATTTATACTCTGTTCTAGGCGCTTGCCGGACAACCGAGCCTACGGTCAGGTCTGAACAATTTACTGGTCAGGCTTTTTCAACATTCCGGAAGCACAGGCGTCTCTTACTTTTGCGTTAGTCGGCGCAGAAGAGACGCTTTTGTTTTGCCAACATGCTAGCGCTACGTGAAATGACCGTTTTATGACGGTAATAGTCAAAAGGTTTCATCGAAAAAAAAATCGGGGTAGTAATATGAAGAAATTCATATTTGTGGTTATCTACATCTGTATCATGGCGATGATTTCTCTGGGCGTCATCGCTGGACTGGAATACTACGCATACCAAAAGGTAAAATCGTCCCAACTCGGTCTGGCCTATGCCAATCGAGACATGGATTTGGCTCGGCGAAGCTCGCAGACCGTAGCGCCCCAGTACGGCTATGAACCAACCCCCGGTTTTGCCTCTGTCAGAAACACAAAATTGGGGAATTCGTTCGAATACATAAATGAAGAAAGTTTCAAGGATGTGGATAGCGTTCCACGCGAGAAACCGTCAGACGAATACCGGGTCATAGTAACCGGTGGGTCTGTTGTCTATGGCAGAGGCCCAGTCCCACCCGCGGATGTTGTATGCGATTTCTATGAAGTCACATATCGCTGGACAATACCGCATATCATCGAAAAATTGATGAATTCCGATCCGGAAATCCGACGGAAAATTGGTGGGAAAACTGTCAGGGTTATTAACGCCGGAGTCGCTGGCTTTGTTTATCAGAATAACCTCATGAGATATCTGGCCAAACTAAGATTATATCAGCCAGACCTCCTGATCGCTCTGGATGGCGCAAACGAAGTCCATACCGTCGCCAGACCTCTCAAGGACTGGAACTACTTCACCGAAGGTCCATATTTTGAGGTCGTGACCGAAGTCATGGACATGAGCAAAACGGGCCTGATCAATTACCTCACTCTCTGGCTAAAGAGGAATACGTATTTTTTTACGTGGCTAGCCATGAGTAAAGGAGAAGGACCAGGTATTCTTATGGAAAACAGAGGGTTTGCAGCCCATCCACAAGACCCTACTCCTGAAATGCTGGATTATCTTAATAATAATATTGGCCAGGTAGCTGATGTTGCTACTATTTACCATAGGGTTTTAGAAACTGACAAGACACCTCACGTTTTCGCCTTACAACCTATGTTCAAGAATTCCAAAAAGAAGAGAACCCCCCTCGAACAGGAGATCGAGAAAGTAACTGGCATGGACAAAATAGGGTTTTATGACTCGGTAAAAACCTATGACACCCTGGTTAGCAATGTTATCAGGAGAGCTGGAGAGGATGGTTTTGAGATAGTTGATCTGACTACGATTTTTGATTCAACCAACGAATGGGTCTTTACCGACTGGTGTCATTTGACAAATGGCGCCAATTTCATCATGGCCAAGGCGCTCGTGGGTGAGGTAAAAAAACGTGTTTTCGGACTCCCCCTCACACCATTTGACAAATTGGCCCCCCCCCTCGACAGCTACTTTACGGACTATGCCAGGATCGCCAAAGTGTTGGTGGAAGGTAAACCTACGGACGCCGGATTGAACATCCTGAAAGGCTATCCTTCCGAGAATGGGCTTGAAGTAAAAATCCCCGGCGCCAAGGTAGAACTAACCCTGGACATCGAAAAAGTCGTTCCGATCTCGCGACTTAGAATAGTCTGGGGATCTGGGGAATCTACACCTGAAAAATGGAAGCTGGAGGTTTCGGAAGATGGCGCTAGCTGGCGGAACTGGCTGGTAATGGAAAATAACATTACTGACCATTTTGACCAGTGGCCTGGTTACGAATACTATGCTGATCAAGAAACAAACGCCCGTTATGTCCGATATACCCAGATATCCAGTCCTGATAAGCTATTCCTGAGACAAATCAGTTTATTCAGGTAGCCTTGAATAGAAGATACTGGAGTTACCGGATCGCTTATCATTTCGTTAGAACTTTTTTCTGATGACTGCAGCAGATTGAAATGAGATCATTTTTGTATCAATCAAGAATGCCGTATAACGGGACAGCAAGGAATTAGTGGAGAAAAATTATGAGATTGAGCGGAAAACATGCCATCATCCTGGTCGAAGACATGTACAACGAATTTGAACTCTGGTATCCTTATTACAGGCTCATTGAAGAAGGATGCTCCGTGATCATGGTAGCTCCAAGAGCAAGCGCTACCTATCATAGCAAGTATGGAATCCCGGCGGTGGCTCAAAAATCCTCGGCTGAGGTTTCCGTTGAGGATTTTGACACTATCATCATTCCTGGAGGTTATGCGCCGGACAAGATGAGATTGCATACATCCATGATAAAACTTGTCAGGGACGCTTTCAACCAGAAGAAAGTGGTGGCTTCAATTTGCCACGGTGGTTGGATGCTGGTGAGCGCCGGCATATTGAAGGGGCTTAAGGTGACCTCTTATGTGGCAATCAGGGACGACATGGTGAACGCCGGAGCGTTATGGGAAGATGCTGAACTGGTTCAGGACGGCAATGTGATCACATCCAGAAAACCGGATGATTTGCCTGCCTTTTGTCGAGCCATTATTTGCGCCATGGACACTCAGGCATAGCATTGATGCAGATTCATTAGCCCTATTGCGGAAGACCACATTTTGCAGGAAGGGAGGTGAGACAGAATGGACGACTTTACTATAGTCGCAAACTCCGTCTTGGATGATGGCATGACCAGGGCCAGGGTGAAGGTTACTGGAGGCGTCATAGACAGTATCGAGAAACTCCAGACGGAAATCAGTGAAAGCCTGGTTTTATTTCCCGGTTTCATTGATGTTCATGTCCACGCCAGGGAATATGCCCTACCCTCGAACTCCGACAAAGCTCAAAAACTTTCTTGGGAGCGAATGACGGCCAAGGAGACGTTCCAGACCGCCGGTAGGGCGGCAATCAACGGTGGCGTGGTTCTCTTTGCGGCAATGCCTAATGATCCTGTTCCGCCTGACAACGAGAAAACTTACGGTTCAAAACTAAAAGTGGCCAATACATCGGCATGTCCCGTGATAGTCTTTTCATGTATAACCAGAAATTCAGCGCCTTGGGCAGACATCCCCTATAAATTGTACCTCGACCATGGCCATAGCGATAATTCTTTCTCATATTGGGAAGACGTAGAGACTTCCCTCAGGAGATATTCCTGCAGAAGCGTGTTTTTTCACGCCGAAGATCCTGTCATTCTCCATAGGAACTCCCACTTATCCGAGCGCTTCAAAAGCAGACCACCTGAGGCTGAAGTGAGCGCAGTTCGTCAAATTCTTGAACTGACATCAAAGTATTCGATAAAATCGCATATTTGCCATATCTCTACAACGGAGGCTGTCGAACTGATTAAGGATTATAATAAAATATCTTCCAGGAAAGTTACTTGTGAGGTTACCCCGCATCACCTTTTTTTCAGCGCCAGTGACCACCAAATATTGGGGGATGGACTAGAAGTTGACGGCTCGCGGTTCTTGTTTGAATGTAACCCGCCACTGAGATCTGAACATGACAGGAACGGATTGCTGGACGCCCTGAAGTGCGGGGACATAGACATGGTTGCCAGCGACCATGCCCCACATACACTAGAAGACAAATTCAAGGGAGCCCCAGGAATTCCTCATCTTGATACGTACGGCGCTTTCGCTTCATGGCTTGTTAAGAAGCACGCTTTCTCGTGTGAAAAAATCGCTGAAATTTTCTCCAGGGCGCCTGCTACGCTAATGTCCGATTTTATTGAAGGCGAGTTCGGTTCCTTGAAACCGGGAAAGCCAGCCAACATGACATTGCTCGATTTATCCGGTAAAACCATGGTAGCGGGGAGCATGATCAGGAACAGAGGCCCATTGCAAACCAAATGCGCCTGGTCTGCCTTTGATGGAATAGAGCTGCCTGGTTCAGTATGCAAGGTAGTTTCAAATGGCCGGGTAACCTGTTTCGATCAAAGCTCATGAAGATTTCACTACCCCAAGACAGATTCAGAAGGTGTGACAAAATGAATTTCAAAGGTAGAGATATAATCTCGATGAAAGATCTGACCAGAGAGGAGATAGATCACATCCTACTCGGGGTAGAAGGTATTAGAAACCACCCACAAAGAGGAAAGCTCTGTAAGGGAAAAGATTGCGCCATGCTTTTTTTCGAGCCTTCCACACGAACTCGCACATCTTTTGAAGTTGCAATGCGAAATCTTGGAGGGAAGATCGGAGGCTTCTATGACGCCAATATTACTTCTGCGGTCAAAGAGGAGTCTCTGTGGGATACAGTCAAAATGCATGACGGATATGGCTTTGACGTCATTGTAATCCGTCATCCTTTAAAAGGCGCCGCTCGTGTGGCTTCAGAGGCCGCCGTAATTCCTGTAATCAACGCCGGGGATGGTCCAAATCAGCATCCAACCCAAACACTCCTTGATCTATACAGTATTAAAGAGACCCAAGGCAGGCTGGACGGTATTACCATTGCCATGGTGGGAGACCTTATGAACGGTAGGACCGTTCATTCTCTTTCGGAAGCATTACTCAAATACAATAATTGCAATCTCATTTTCATATCTCCTAGAGACCTCGCCATGCCTCGTTCACTCATTGACAAGTGCAAGAAAGAAATGTCTGGAAAGGGAGGATCGGTTACTGAGGGTAGCAGAATAGAGGATTTCATCTCTGATGTAGACATACTATACATGACACGAATTCAGATGGAACGCCTTCAGGAAAGCGCGCTTGCAGAAAAATTCAGGAGCATATATCGTCTCGAAGCTTCAATGCTTAGCGGTGTCAAAGATACCATGAAAATAATGCATCCCTTGCCGAGAGTCACAGAAATAGCTCAGGACGTTGATGATACGCCCTACGCCTACTATTTCCAGCAGGCAAAGAACGGACTACTGGTAAGGGAAACACTTCTGGCTCTGATTCTGGGGGCAATAAAATGAGAAGAGAAAGATCGGTAACCATTGCAAAAATTGACTATGGAATTGTGATCGACCATATCCCTGCAGGAAAAGCCTATCAGATTTCTCAAGTCCTGGGGCTGAGCGCATTCGCAAGAAAAACCGGTGACATCATTGCAATAGGAATAAATTTCGAATCCCCATCCATGCAAAAAAAGGATATCATCAAGGTAGAAAATCTTAGTCTGACCAGAAATATGCTAAAAGTCGTTGCGCTAATCGCGCCTAATGCCACAATTGCTAGAATCGAAGACGGCAAGGTAACTGAAAAACATAAGGTTGAAATACCGGAATCTGTTGGAGACGTCGTGGTATGCCCTGACCGTTTTTGCATCACAAACCATGAGCAGATATCAGGAAAATACCACGTCGTCTGCAAGAACCCCTTGACTCTGAAATGCCATTATTGTGAAACCGAATTTTTTGGACCACTAATAAGATACAAAGAAAAAAACTAGTTCCAGGATGACCGGGTCAAACCTTTAGCGGGTTCACCATGTTTTCCGGAACTACCCACTCATCATATTGTTCTTCTGTCAGGAAGCCTAACTCAAGCGCGGCTTTTTTCAGCGAGAGATCGTTTCTGTACGCATGCAGCGATATCTGGGCTGCTTTCTCATACCCGATGTGATGATTCAGCGCTGTTACCAGCATCAGGGAGTTGTTCAGTTGTTCCCTGATGCGGTGATGGTTGGGCTCAATGCCGATCGCACATTTATCGTTAAATGTCAGGCAGGCTTCAGAAAGCAACTGAACCGAAGTAAGAACGTTATAAAGTATCACAGGCTTATAAACGTTAAGCTGAAAGTTTCCCTGTGAACCTGCGAATGCAACTGCAGCGTCTGCGCCATAGACATGAACCGCTACCTGAGTCATGGCCTCGCATTGAGTGGGGTTAATCTTTCCGGGCATAATGGATGAGCCCGGCTCGTTTGACGGAATTATTATTTCTCCGATTCCAGCGCGAGGCCCACATGCATACCACCTGACGTCATTGGCTATCTTGATCAGAACGCAAGCCAGTGTTCTAAGAGTTCCCGACGCCTGAACCATGGCGTCATGAGCCGAGAGGGATGCAAATTTGTTGGGAGCGCTTACGAAGGGCTTTCCGGTTTCCATTGCTATCTTTTTTGCAGAGACCTCCGCAAAATCAGGATGCGCATTCAGGCCTGTTCCAACGGCCGTCCCACCTAGAGCAAGATCGTAGAGCCATGGTAGCGATCCCTTGATAGCAATCAAAGCCTGATCAAGCTGGGCAACCCATCCTGAAATTACCTGCCCCAAAGTCAAAGGTGTCGCATCCTGCAAGTGTGTCCTGCCTATCATGACAATGTTCTCAAACGAAGCCGCTTTCGAATCCAGAGTGTCTCTCAGTTTCTTTACCGCCGGCAGTAGAACGTCCTGAATCTGTTCAACAGTTGCGATGTGCATCACCGTCGGAAAAACATCATTGGATGACTGACTTCTATTAACGTCATCATTGGGATGAACAGGCTTTTTTGATCCGAGCGGGCTGCCAACGAATTCATTCGCTCTATTGGATATGACCTCGTTGGCGTTCATGTTGGACTGGGTTCCGGATCCGGTCTGGAAAACTACCAAGGGGAAGTTGTCATCTAGCGCTCCGTCTATAACCTCACAGGAAGCTTTGACAATCAGATCGGCTTTTTCCTTCGTTAATTGATTAAGTTCGAGATTTGCCAATGCAGCGCATTTCTTGAGAATACCAAAGGCCCTGATAACAGGCCTACCCCATTTGAAATGTTCTACCCCTATTGGAAAATTCATTACGGATCTCTGGGTCTGAGCTCCCCAGTATTTGTCAGCAGGAACATGAACATCTCCCAATGCGTCATGATCTATCCTGAAAGAGGCGCCGGGCATGCTGTGAGTCATTTTGACCAATCTCCTCGTTAGTAAATTGTTAATAGTTCAATATGTACAATTGCCAAGGGACATTATTAATGGGAGCTACACCATTCATGAAACGCAGAACAGCCCAAAACCGGTGGGGGGACAATCATCGAATTACTGAGATGTGTGTTTCACGAAATAACTATGCACCCGCCATTTGATCACTATCAGCAATTTTCAAATATAGCAAAATTCACAATAGATTTAACAATAAAAAAGGCGGCCATCAGACCGCCTTTTACAGAAGGGCAAGCTATTAGTACATGCCACCCGGAGGCATTCCACCGCCAGGCATTGGAGGTGTATCTTTTTCTTTTGGTTTCTCGGCAACCATGACTTCCGTGGTAAGCATCAGGCTCGCAACAGAAGCGGCGTTCTGCAATGCTAGACGGGTAACCTTGGCCGGGTCGATTACACCGTTCTCAAGAAGATCCTCATAAACTTCCTTATGAGCGTTAAAACCAAAACCACCCTGGTTGTTCTTTATCTTGTCAACAACTATAGAACCGTCATGACCAGCGTTGGTAGCGATCTGTCGAACGGGTTCTTCAAGGGCTCTAATAACTATCTTTGCGCCAGTCTGCTCATCGCCTTCAAGTTTGAGATCCTTGATGGCGTCCAGACACCTAAGATATGCTACACCACCGCCAGGAACTATACCTTCCTCAACAGCGGCTCTTGTGGCGTTCAGAGCGTCCTCGACCCTGGCCTTTTTCTCTTTCATCTCGGTCTCTGTAGCTGCTCCAACATTGATAACAGCAACACCGCCAACGAGTTTGGCCAAACGCTCCTGCAGTTTTTCCCTGTCATAATCAGATGTAGTCTCATCAATCTGAGTCCTGATCTGTCTTACCCTACCTTCAATCTTTTCCTTTGCGCCTGCGCCATCAACTATAGTCGTGTTATCCTTGTCGATGGTTACGCGTTTGCATCGTCCAAGATCGTTCAGGGAAACGTTCTCGAGTTTAAGACCGAGGTCCTCGGAAATCGCCTGACCACCTGTAAGGATAGCAATATCCTCAAGCATGGCTTTGCGTCGATCGCCAAAACCAGGCGCCTTTACCGCACAAGCGTTCAGTGTGCCACGAAGTTTGTTTACTACGAGCGTAGCAAGCGCCTCACCCTCAACATCTTCCGCCACGATCATCAGCGGACGACCCATTTTTGCGACCTGCTCCAGCAACGGAAGCATGTCTCGCATATTTGATATCTTCTTTTCATTGATGAGAATGTAAGGTTCTTCTAGAACAACTTCCATACGCTCGGGATCGGTTACAAAATAGGGGGAGAGATAGCCACGATCGAACTGCATTCCCTCTACTACGTCAAGGGATGTTTCCATAGCCTTGGCTTCTTCAACGGTAATGACACCCTCTTTGCCGACTTTTTCCATCGCTTCCGCAATGATATTGCCGATGGTGACATCGTTATTGGCGGAAATGGTTCCTACCTGAGCAATCTCTTTCTTGTCTTTGGTAGGCTTGGAAAGTTTCTTAAGATTGGCGACAACGGCCTCAACCGCAGCGTCAATACCTCTTTTGATATCCATCGGGGAAGCGCCGGCCGCTACCATTTTGATGCCTTCGCGATATATAGCCTGAGCAAGAACCGTAGCGGTAGTCGTTCCGTCACCAGCAACATCTGATGTCTTTGAGGCGACTTCTTTCAGCATCTGGGCGCCCAGGTTCTCAAACCTGTCTTCAAGCTCGATTTCCTTGGCTACGGTAACACCGTCTTTTGTAACATTAGGGGATCCCCAGGATTTCTCGAGGATCGCATTACGGCCCTTCGGGCCCAATGTAGACTTTACGGCATCCGCCATTATGTTAACGCCACGAAGTATCTTGTCTCTCGCCTGCTGTTCAAATAAAATTATCTTAGCGGCCATTTATTTGCTCCTTAAAATTATTAACGGTTTTCTGAAAAAATATTCATGAAATCAAAGAAAGGTTATTCAACAAGACCCAAAACGTCGTCTTCCTTCATGATGAGATATTCTACGCCGTCAATCTTAATTTCCGTGCCCGAATATTTCCCAAAAAGAATGGTGTCGCCAGCTTTGAGCTCTAAAGGAACTAGCTTGCCATCTTCTAAACGTCTTCCGTGTCCAACTGCTATTATCTTGCCCTGCTGTGGCTTTTCCTTGGCTGTGTCAGGAAGAATGATTCCGCCTTTAGTGACTTCCTCTGATTCGACCCTTTCTACCAGGATACGATCATATAGAGGACGAAATTTCATGGTTCAACCTCCGCGCTAAAAAATTTTTTTGTTGTGCGCTGTGGAATTATCAGCACTCTCCCTTTATGAGTGCCAACACTTTGATCCGTTGTCAAGTGCCACACATTTTTTTTTCAATTTTATCTTCACAAAAAATCCCATGCCATTTGCATCATTCCTTGCGTAATGATAAAAAATAGGATTCTGATTATGTTTACTAGGGAACGATTTGTTAGCCTCGACCACGCGCCAGATCAATCTGGATTGCGGACGAGATCAGGAACCGGCGATGAAGGGAAAGATGGAAATTGTATGCAACCAGTGTGGCGCAATTGTGTCCAAATACAGAAATCCGTCGCCAACCACGGACATAATCATAGAGATTGAAGAAGGCATTGTTCTTATAAACAGGAAAAATCCACCGTACGGCTGGGCGCTTCCGGGTGGTTTCATAGACTACGGAGAAAAGGCTGAGCATGCTGCAATAAGGGAAGCGCGTGAGGAGACCGGTCTTGAGATAGAGATAACTGGCCTTCTTGGTGTATATTCTGATCCCGAGAGGGATCCTCGTGGCCACACCCTTTCAGTTGTGTTTGTAGCAAAGGGTTTCGGGAATCCGACGCCTGCTGATGACGCGATCGATCTGATAGTGGTTTCGCCTGAAGACTTACCGGGGCAAATCGCTTTTGATCATGCAAAAATCATTGAAGATTATTGCATGACAAGAAAGTGTCGAATTTAAATAACAGAAAACCGAAGAACTTGTTTGTGCCTTTTCTTCAACGATTTGGCCTCAACATTTTTTTGGGAAGATTTCAATCTATAATAGCTATCGAGGTTAAGAAATGATCGGGGTTTCAAAATTGTATTGTGGCGCTGTTGAAGCGTCTGACCCGCTCAGATATGGAAGACTGTCCAAAAACTTGCCATCCCATCTTTTGCAGTTCTCTGTGGACAAGAAGCCTGTTGTAGTCTGGAATGTTACCAGGCGTTGCAACCTTAAGTGTGTTCACTGCTATTCACATTCAGAAGATATTGATTATACGGGGGAACTGACTAAAGAACAGGGCATTGATTTGTTGAATGACCTGGCGGACTTTGGTGTTCCTGTAATCCTGTTTTCTGGTGGCGAGCCATTAATCAGGCCGGATATTCTGGATTTGATGAAGCATGCCGCCTCCAGGGGTATGAGGGCCGTCATATCTACAAACGGAACGCTGATTGATGAAAAAATGGCCAGGTCTCTCAAGCAGATAGGGTTATCTTATGTTGGGATCAGCCTGGACGGTCTGGAAAAGACTCATGACGAATTTCGCAGGATACCTGGAACATACTCCCGGGTCATGCGCGCTATCAGGAACTGTAAGGATTCAGGTCTGAAAGTCGGGCTCCGTTTCACTATTAACAAACGTAATTTTCATGAAATTCCAGGCATTTTCGATCTCGTTGAATTGGAAAAAATCCCAAGGATTTGTTTTTATCACCTGGTTTGCTCGGGACGAGGCGCCCAGTTGATTGAAGAAGATCTGACCCATGAGGAAACCAGGCGCGTTGTAAATACTATCATGGAAAGAACCAGCCGCCTTCATGACAAAGGGATGCCCGTGGAGGTTCTGACAGTAGACAATCACGCTGATGGCCCTTTTCTCTATCTGAAACTTTTGGGAGAGAATCCGGAAAAAGCGGCCCAAGTCATCGAATTACTCCAAATGAATGAAGGCAATAATTCCGGGCGTGGAATCGGATGTGTTTCATGGAACGGAAATGTTCATCCAGACCAGTTCTGGAGACATTTGACACTTGGAAACATTCTTGACAAACCATTTTCAAGGATATGGACAGACCCCGAGAATGAATTCCTGATGAAATTGAAAGACAAGAAATCGTATGTCACCGGTCGATGCGCAAAATGCAAATGGTTGAAGATCTGTGGCGGTAATTTTAGGGTCAGGGCGGAAGCGGTCTACAACGATGTATGGGCGCCTGATCCTGCATGTTATTTGACCGATGAGGAAATCGGGCTCTAGGATAGGCTATTGATCGACGATTCCCGGGAAAGGTAAGTCCCATGCTTTATGGGGGTCATGTAAGAAAGATCGATGACATTCAAAGGCTGAAGGACCAAGGGTTCGATTTTGGAGAGGTAGTGCTCGGAGATTACGAATCGCTTCTTTACTGGAAACTGAACGGGGGGCGCTTCGACAGAAAAGATGGTTTTTTCATGCTAGCCCACGGGCCTCATGAGGGAAACCCTAACAATATTGAGAATCTTTACAAAAACTACCTGCCGGCCCTGAAGGATACTATACTGACGCTTGGACAAATGGGCGTCGATTTTCTTACAATACACATGTGGATGGATTCAAGACACGTCCTGCCCGAAATTATCATTTCCAAAATAGCCGCTTTCGGTGAAATTCAGGACTTCGGGAAAAAGGAAGGGATTACCGTAAGTCTTGAAAACCTCTCCGAGTCGGCTGTCGATTTTTCCAGAATCATTGCGTCGATTCCGGACTTAAGCTTGACTCTGGATGTAGGACATGGGCAACTTCTCACTGATAAAAATCGCTCTTTCGAAATAATTCGTCATTTCAGGCAGTCGGTAAAACATGTTCACATCCACGATAACAGAGGAGGAAACGGTGTCAGGGATGATCTCCATCTCCCCATCGGAGATGGCGTCATTGATTTTGAGGGAATTTTTCTTGCCTTGATAGAAAGCGGTTATAACGGAACCATAACCCTGGAACTGAAACCGGATGAGTTAGAGGCGTCTCTTGAATTCACCAGGAAAATGGTATCACACATAATTAATGAGAAATGAATGTGAACATGTGGCAATGATGAGAGGTATCCAATTGACATCAAAACTGGACATGTTTCTGTCAGCAGCGAAAGATAATAGGATAAATCGAAATTCATTTCTGCAAACACTCCGTTCTGGAGGAAAAAATGAAAAATGAAAACATATTTCAGGAAATGAGGATCGCAGGAATCGCGTCCGACACCCGTAACATGCAACCAGTTGTTATTCTAAAAGAACTGTCTGGTGAACGTGAGCTTTATATCTGGATAGGACCAGTTGAAGCCATGGCGCTTCAAAGGGCCATCAGCAAGGAAGTCTTTCAACGCCCGCTTACCCATGAACTTTTGCGAAACCTTGTGGACAAACTCGGAGCGCGTCTTGAGCATATAGAAATTGATGACCTCAAGGACCATACATACTATGCCACAATTTACCTGAAGACTCCTGATGCACGACTTGTGACAATTGACGCCAGACCTTCCGATTCTCTGGTTTTGGCTACATGGAGTGGCGCCCCTATTTTTGTAAGTGAAAGAGTCATACAGGGAATGTCGGAAACCGAAACCATGGATGATTCGAGAAAGAAAGTGGTCTTTACTCAGGAGGATGTAGAAAAGACCGACGAAGAGCTGACGAAAATACTCGAGCGAATAAAACCGGAGGATCTCGGTAACGCCTGATAGTGGACTCATGAGAAATTGTCTTTTTTCAGGAATTGCTCCGTTAGACCGCACCACAAAGTCAGTCATAACTTTTTTTGCGATACGGGTTTGAATAAAACTATATGAAAAAAAATCCTTCAGCGTCAAATTCCGGCGGACCTTTCAGATTGTTGAAGTATTTTTTTCTTTCAGGATTTGCCGTCATAGCGGTTGTCACATTCCTGCTGGGCGCATTTCTCTATTCCAGAAATGTGGATACGCTGTTGAAAAGCGCTGAAAACTACGCCAGGCTATTGGCAGAAAACCTTAACTACAACATATTCATAGGCTTTTACGCCCCCCTCAAGGCAAGAGGGACCAAGATGGATCTGAGGAAGTGGGATCAATTTGGGGCATTGGATTCCCTGATCAAGGACTTCACTTATGGTCTGAAAATTGATCGAATCAAGATAATAGACAGGTCCAGAAAGATCGTTTACAGCACAGAATATGACCTGATTGGAAAGTATGAACCGGACAACTCCGCTGTAGATGACGCGTTGAATGGCAAGGATCAGACTCGCGTCAGACAAGGCCCCAGGTCATCATCACAGTGGTATGGCAAGTGGCTGGCCGACACATACTATCCTTTACGCGAGGGAACCGGAAACTACTGGATGCTGGGAGCAATTTACGGAGTTATTGAAATATCCCAGGATGTTACAGACCAATATGTTAACGTTCAGAGATCCATCCTGGTAATCATGTTGGTCGCCACCGGGTTAATGGCGTTCCTTTTTATAATGCTTACCCTCATAGTCAGAAGAGGTGAGCGAATATTGATTGAGAGGGCAGCCAGGCAAAAAAAACTGGAAGAGCAGTTGCAGCAATCGGAAAAGATGGCGTCGATTGGACAAATGGTTGCAACAATTGCTCACGAAATCAGGAATCCGCTCGGCATAATACGCTCATCCGGGGAAGTGCTTGCAAACAAGGAAAATCCTGATCCCACAAGAATCAAGAAACTTGCCGGTATAATAGTGGAAGAAGCGTCCAGGCTCAGCCTTATATTGACTGATTTTCTGGATTTTGCACGACCACGTTCTCCAGCGACAAACCGGGTGGATATTCGAGATGTGCTCTCGAAAGTAAGGAGCCACCTCGAACATGAAATCCAGGCTAGAGGCATAAAATGGTCTGATTACTCCGGCAATGGCGTGGATCCCATAATTAGCGGGGACTCAGACCTGCTCTATCAGGCGTTTCTTAATATCACCATGAATGCGTTTGAAGCAATTCATGAAGGCGGTATGTTCAAGGTGTCGGTTAGCGTCGAAGGTTCCAGGATTGTGGTGGAATTTGAAGATAATGGTCACGGAATCAAGGAATCTGATCTTCCTAGAATATTTTCTCCTTTTTTCACAACCCATGAAATGGGAACAGGCCTTGGCCTGTCCGTTGTGCATAACATAATCAGCGCACATAACGGTGAAGTAAGCGTGAGAAGTGAAGAAGGCCAATGGACCGTTTTCAGGGTTTCTTTGCCCGCTAGCGCAGGCTAGTCTGTTAAAATGGATAGCGACAACTCTGATGCCTAAAGTTCTAATAGTCGATGATGAAAAAAATTACCTGCTAGTGCTGGAAGACCTCTTGTGTGACGAGGGGTATGAAGTGCTGACAGCTTCCAACGCCACAGAAGGCTTTGAAATACTTCAACGTGAAACAATCGACACGGTTCTTAGCGACATTAAGATGCCGGGAATGACGGGAGTCGAGCTCCTTGAAAAAATTATGGGCATCGATTCCGACATGCCTGTCATTCTCATGACCGCTTACGCCGAGGTAGACCAAGCAGTAAACGCCATGAAGAAAGGCGCTTTGGACCACATACAAAAACCATTTGATAATCAGGA
>CAITZA010000351.1 GCA_903896745.1 uncultured Desulfomonile sp.
GAGCAAGGGGTTATGATCGGCACAGTGGGTTGTGGCCGGGATGTCACACGGGAAAGGCGTCTTGAAAAGGAGCGGGAACAGGCTGTTGAGGCTTTGACTGAGAGCGAAAAGCGTTTCAGGTTTATAACGGAAACTGCAGCGGATATAGTGTGGATGATGGATCTTGATCTGAGAACCACTTACGTCAGCCCATCAGTCGAGAGGGTGTTGGGTTACACTCCGGAAGAGCGCATGCGGCAGAGCATTGACCAGGTTGTCACCCCGGAATCTCTGGAGCGAATAAGGAGCACCCTGGCGGACGAAATTCTGAAAGAGGCCGAAGGTAGCGCTGATCCTGACAGAAACCTCATAATCGAGATAGAATATTTCAGGAAGGATGGCGTTTGCGTTTGGGCTGAGAACAACATCAGGGCCGTAAGGGACGCTAATGGCGTTCTGACAGGATTGCTAGGGCTATCGCGTGATATTACAGAGCGCAAGCTGAACATAGGACGGCTGGAAAAGCTTAATCGCTGCCTGTTGTCACTGGGAGCGGATCATGAGTCCAACATCAGAGAGCTTACAGGATTGGTTGGTGAAATCCTGGGAGCTTCGTGCGCGCTTTATAGTAGCATTCATAATGGTCTGCTTTGCACTACAGGAAAGTGGAATCCCCCGCCGGATTACGTTCCGGAAGATTCGCCTCAAGGCCACATCTGCTTTGATGTGATCAGACACGATGAGCAATTTCTGCTTATCCGAAACCTTCAGGATACAGCCTATGCCACGACTGACCCGAATGTTGCCAGGTACGGCCTTCAAACATATATGGGATCGGTTGTCCACAGGAACGGCAAACCGTATGGATCGCTATGCGTCGTGTTTCAGCGCGACTATGAGCCGACTGAAGGCGATAAACATATCATTCAGATAATAGCGTCAGCCGTCGGGAGTGAAGAGGACCGCGAGATGACATGGTCCCAACTTCGCCGGCGTCAGTCAATGGAGCGCCTTCTGCTCGAAATATCCGGTCAATTTATAAGCGTCCCAACCTCGGAGATTGACGCTGCAATAGATGAATCGCTAATAAAGATAGGCCTTTTCTGCGAGGCGGATCGCTCCTATCTATTCCTGTTCGATTACCTTGACGGAACCATGAGCAACACTCACGAGTGGTGCGACCAGGGCATTACCGAGGAAAAGGACAACCTGCAGCGACTTCCTATAAGTATGTTGAAACATTGGATGAACAAGCTTGAGGCTGGCGAGATCATCCATATCCCTGACGTGGCGAATATGGGACATGAGTGGGAAAATGAGCGTGAAATACTGGAAGCTCAGGGTATACAGTCCCTGGTTGTGGCGCCTCTGTTCCAGTATGAAAATCTGATAGGATTTGTGGGCTTTGATTCGGTGCGTAAAGCCCAGAACTGGGAGGAATGGCAGTTCACCCTGCTTCAGATGTACGCTGACCGTCTGAGCGGCGGCCTCGATAGAATGTTGTCAGAAACCGAACGAAACAAACTCAACGCCCAGCTTATATGGTCACAAAAAATGGAGGCCATCGGAACTCTCGCAGGTGGCGTCGCCCACGATTTCAACAACCTCCTGCAGGTTATACTGGGATATTCAGACGCCATGCTCAGGCAGATGAGTGAGGATCACGAGGATTATTTCAAAACCAAACAGATTGTGGATGCCGGCAGGAGAGGCGCCGAGCTTGTCAAGAGACTGCTAACATTCAGCCGGAAGGTTGAACCCAAACTGTCGATAACCAACCTCAATCAGGAGGTGCTACAGTTCCAGGCCTTCCTGTCGAGGACCATCCCGAAGACCATCAGAATAGAACTGCATCTGAATGGAGATTTGAAAAAGATCATGGCCGACCCGTCGCAAATAAGCCAGGTCCTCATGAATCTCGGCATCAATTCGAGGGACGCCATGCCCGACGGTGGAACCCTTACAATCGAAACCGACAACGTGGAGATTACTCATGAGTATTGCGCCAGGCATATAGGCGCCAAGCCGGGATCCTATGTGTTACTGGCTGTAACTGACACGGGGCAGGGGATGGACAGCCAAACCCTGGATCATGTCTTTGAGCCGTTTTTTACAACAAAAGAGCAGGGCAAGGGCACAGGTCTCGGGCTAGCCACCGTTTACGGAATAATCAAACAGCATAATGGCTACATTACCTGTTATAGCGAGCCCTCGGTCGGCACGACATTCAAGGTTTATTTCCCAACCATAGCGGAACCAGAACATCCCCGGGAAGAACCAAAATGTGAAAATGTCACTGGTGGAACGGAAACCATACTGCTTGTGGATGATGACAACGATGTAAGGGACTGGTGCAGTGATCTTATCGAAGGATACGGCTACAAAATACTTTTAGCTTGTGATGGCAAAGAGGCCCTTGAGATATATCTGAAGGAAAAGGAGCGGATTTCCCTGGTGGTGCTGGACCTGGTCATGCCTGAAATGGACGGAAAACGCTGTCTCGAAGAGCTCAAGAAGATCAATCCATCTGTCAGTGTGATTGCAA
>CAITZA010000352.1 GCA_903896745.1 uncultured Desulfomonile sp.
CTATCGAGGTCCAGACGGTCACTAACGTACCAGACTGGTTTTGCCGGATCCGTCTGGCTATTAACAAAACCCTCCTCTAAAGCAATTTCCCACAGTTGAGTGGTTGGATAAATTCTCACACCGAGGAAAAAGTGCGCGACGTGAGTGACCGGCCTGTCGTTTTTCCTGAGCTGGGCAAGCACGAAATCAATAGATTCCTGAAGAGTATGGTTGGTTTCACCCGGACCGCCAATCATAAAGAACCACCATGCTGCGAAGCTGGTCCGGTTGATCGCCTCGGCAGCCTTTATGACATCATCTTTTGAAAAACCCTTCTTGTAGTTCCTTAGCATGACATCGGAAACAGACTCCGGCGTTATCATGAATGATCTAAAACCGGCACGCCACATCAGCTTGAGGTATTCATCGTCAAGGCCCTTTGGGTGGACACCCATAGCCGTAAAATCCGCCTTCCATCGTCTCCTGATTATTTCTTCCAAGATAGATTTGGAATGGTCTATCGGGTCATTAAAAACCGAATCAACAAATTCGAAAGTCTTGGGCCTGTACTTTAGGTAAGCTTCTTCGAGTTCGTCCACAACTTCTTCAGGAGGGCGCAATCTAATCCTGTTGCCCTCGATGGACTGGTTATAAGTGCAGTAGACGCATCTCTGACGACAGCCCCTTTTTGTCTGGATGTTGTATGAACTACCTATGTTCTGGTACGGGGACGTGTCGATCCATCGTCCAATGTCAGGGCTTGAGGACTTGAATGTGGTCAAACGCGGAGAAGTCAGACGAAACACGCCTTGTTCGATGAAACCTACTCCGGGAACACCGGACGGCCTGATATCATTCTTTAAACATTCTAACAGCTCACAGAAGCTTTCTTCACCATCAGACACTATAATATAGTCGGCGCCAACCAGTCTAAGCACACTTTCCGGCATTAGGCTGGCCCCAGACCCTCCAAGAACAACAGGAACCTGAGTCAGTGACCTTACATGCCTCATCAGGTCTACCACTTCAGGCAAGTAGGAGATGGAATGAAACATATTGGTGTTATCTATGTTTCTGACGGAAATTCCTATAACGTCCGGACAAAATGAGTTGATTGAATTACGGAGATCCGAAAATACATTTCTACCCGAAAAGCAAAGGTCCAGCACCTGTACATAATGGCCTGCCATCTCCGTGGCTGTCGCAACATAACAGAGTCCGATGGGTGGCGCGGCCAGCATGTCACCTTTGAGATTGCCGTTAACGAGTAAAACGCGCAAGTTCGTAAACCCCGTCAATAGGAGACTTCTTCGGCCTTTTTCTACCATCGACATCGATCCTGCAATGAACACTCTTGGCTATGGCAATTAAAACTGAAACATCCATAGCAGGAGGATTGCCGACGTCTAGTGATTCAGAAGCATATCCAGCATGTTGACGAATCTCCATTTAATAGAGGGATTGTCATGAAAAGCCTGTCACATTTTGAACCATCTCATGACAACATCCCGGGCAAACATCACAACAGCCCCTGACTTATCTACACCACGAGCGTTCCAGGTCACGCCTTTTTCATCCTCGCTATTCCTTCGCGCCTCAACAACAATTCGCTCTCCGGGTTGGCATTTGCGAATGACTGTCAATTCTCCAATACCAAACGGGATAAGAGATCTGTTTTCTACGGGATCACGAAGAGCGCCATAAAAATTCATTACATGCATGAACGCCTCAAACAGATAGGGAGAAAAAACATACTTCGCATTTGGGCTGTTTCCAAAATCCTGGACATCAGGATAGGTTATCTGTCCTCGAATGGCGCTGTTCGCAGACCCCTCAATCACATCCATGATGCGATAACGACCCTGAAGATCCGATCTTTGAGAGTACCATTCCTGGACCTCGAAATTGTTCAGAGGTATGGTATCGAGTTCTTTGGGACTAACCGGAAAACCTTTCATATCTAAATCCGGAGCAACTCCTGAACCTAATATGACCATTGCTTTATAGTTTGAAAAGGCCTTGTCGCCGGTTCGTTTGGAATTGAACGGGCCTATTTCCCTCATCACGGCGTCAACAAGAACCTGGTGAGCCGGAGATTCAATTCGTCGGCAATTAATTTCCACCTTTTTCTGGTCAGAAGCGCCCACTTCTATAATGTCCAGGAACCCGGCGTCCCTTACACCCCTGACCGTCATACATGGATACAGTATCTGAGCCGCTTCCATAAAGGTTTCCAAAGCCATGATGGCAGACACAAGCGGCTTTCTTAAAAACTTGAATGGCTTATGATCAGGAATCCACAAATCCCTGACATGCTCAAAGACCCTTTCAGCATCAAGAATCCCGTTGGCCATATCCAAATTCCTGACGGCGCCTATCAACGGAAAATCGTCTCGCCTGAAATATACCGCCCCTGCAATGAAGCGGTCATCAGTTTCATCAGGAATTTTTGTGTCCAGGGGCGCTGAGGCCAGGGACGGAAGCGTTTTCATGAACAAGACAGTGTTTTCAGTATCTGCGGAGAGAATCAGTTCTCGAAGAAACATCTCTGAAAGCTCTTCCAAAGACATGTAGCCAGCATTCATGCGTTTCATCAAAACCCTGACGTCTTCATTATCCGCCATACCAGCGCCTTCTATCGGGGGTAATTCCAGGGATTTGAATTTTACGGTCGGGCGATCCAAGCTAATAAACTCTCCCAAAGCTGACATCATTCTGTTGCCGGAAGAATAGTTTGCCTGCCCGGGGTTGCCCTGAACTGCCGCGGCGGAAGACAGACTTACAAAGAATTTCAGTGGCGCGTAATCAACTGATTTAAAAAGATTGATAGCCCCAAGAAATTTTACGTCAACCACTCCTTTGAAATCGTCGTCAGACATTTGCTTGATGAACGAATCCCTCAGATATCCCGCCCCATGTATCACACCTCTTATGGGACCATGCTCCCTGACAATCCCTTCTACCACTGTCCCGATTTGATGGGAGTCAGTAACATCACAACCGTAATAGTACGCAGAAATACCCTGTTGCTTGAGTTCTTCGAGTCTCTTGCGCGTTTCAACCGCCTTGTCGGACTGGTTTGATTTTATTTCTGTTCTTCCGACAAATATGACCGTAGGCTGAAAAACTGACATCCCCATCGCCAGACATGTGGTTATTCCCGAACAGCCGCCCGAAATAAGGATCACGTCTCCTTTTGATATGGAAAGTTTCCCATTTGGATCATGAGCCACAGGTTCTACGACTCCGGATTCCGTCAGCATTTCGGAACCGGAACATATCAGGCGCAACGGCTTGCGGTTTCTGTCCAGAGCCGCCCTAATTGCCGATCTCAATTCATAATCCTGCTCAAGCAGCAAAGCCCTGAACTGAACCGATGAAAACTCCAACGCCCCAGTTAGAAACATTCCCAAGACACCTTCTTCCAGAACCCTCGCGGCGCCTTCAGCTTTCCTGACTGTGAAAGCCAGTTTTTTGGATTTTGATTCCAGAAATGTCCTGAGAAGTGAAAACAAACCGGTCAACAGAGGACTAAACTGTGATACATCATCTATTTGAGAGTTGATATTTTCATCTATCACAAACACCAGACCGGATACCGATTCGAGCTGTCCCAGCTTTTCTGACATAATCGCCGCGCCCCGAGATGTTCTCAGGTCGGATCCCTGGTACGAATCATGCCAGACGTCTTCCAGAATACTCCAGTCAACGATGTTCACGCCGTAATCTCTGCGAAAGACATCCCCTACCTGCCTGCTGAAATCCGACACCGCAGCCGAGACAATTACCACCGAGTCCAGGGGGCTAAGCTCAACAGGCTGCACTTGGGAGTTTGACGCAGAGCAACGTCTTAATATGACGCGCCTTAATGTTTCATCCACATCCTCAGAGCCTGTTTCGTATGAAGCGCTTGTCATAACAGCAGCCGAGTCGGGTTGATCGGAGGATATTTTTCCGGTATTTTTTTGAAGAACCATGGAGATACGATCCGACAGGTCCTTAATGGTTCTCACATCCATAAATTCCTCAAGTTCAACCTTGAGGTTGAACTGACCTTCAACTGCATCCATAATTACCGGCAGCCTGCTCGAACGAATCGAAAGGTCTTCTCTCAAATCCATGCCCGGCTCGATCTCATCCCTTTCATACCCTGTCACCTCCATGATGATTTGTATGACCCTCTCGGTTATGTCTTCCTTGGGGGCCGCATGAGTCGCGGGAGTCGCAGGTTGAGGCCGGGTGATGAAATCCGCACTCACAGGTTCCGAGTTCATTGGTAAAACCGGAGCGGCAACTATCGCGCCAGGCCTTGAGAAATTGAACATCCCTGAAAGAATGGAATCCACATCAGCTTCTGTACATGATGGATCAACCTCACGTTTGATGGATTCCAGCAGAGACGGTTTTATAAATCGTCCAAAACTTTGATATACAAAAGAACTGATCTCCCGAATCACAATCTGCTCTACATTGTCTATGGTGGATGGGGGACTAAAGGTTTTAAATGTATCAGGGGCGGCTGACAGAGCATCTCGACCGGTTTGAGTCACGCACTTGGAAACAAATGTTTTCGGGGTTTCAGATGCCTTGAGTTTTATCGCTCCTTTTGCATGAAGTTGTCCAACGGCGTTTCGAAACATAAGCGTTTCAGCTGATGGAAGACAAGTTTGAACGCAGTCGGCTTCAGCTATGGTATCGAGAATGAGATTGCTCAGAATTTCACGTGGTCCAACCTCGACAAAAAGTCTTATGCCAAAATCATTCCATAATTTTTGAACATTGGGCATCCAGTTTACACAGGATTCCAGGTGCGCCATTACTGTTCTTTTTATTTCTTCCGTGTCATTTGTAAAAGGCTTCATTGTGGTATTGGAAATCACAGGAATTTTAGGCGGATGAAATTCTATTCCCGCTACAAATTCCTGGAGCTCGTCGTGAATACATGTCATTACAGGGGAATGAAAAGCCATGCTGACCCTTAGCAGGGTGGACCTGAATCCCATTTCTTTCAGTTTCGCGCCAACCTGCTTAACCTGATCGGTGTCACCTCCAATGACTATTTGATGGGGAGAGTTGATATTCGTGATATAGACCCTGTCCTTTTCTCTGCGCAGTTCATTTATGACCTCCATCGGAGCGTCACAGGCCATCATGACTCCCGGGTCTATATTGATGGAACAGGCTTTATCCATACATATAGCCCTCTGGTTTACCAACCTGAATCCATCTTCAAACGAGTAAACTCCAGCCAGGCACAGAGCTGTAAGTTCACCGAGGCTATGACCGGCCATGGCAGTTGGCCTTACTCCAAGAGATGTCAGGTACTGAACCATGGAATATTCCAGAGTGAACAAGGCTGGTTGTTGCCACCGGGTTTTCTGGAGGTCTTCTTCGCGGTCGTAAAAGAGCAGTTTGAGGATGTCAAATTCCGCTACCTCGGCAGCCCTGTTCATCCAGTGTCTGATTACTGGAAAGGTGTTGTAGAGTTCATGCCCCATTCCGGCGTAGTGAGATCCCTGACCAGGAAAGACAAATGCTAGAGGAGGCGTTGGCTCGGTGGACTCTCCAAGATAGATGCCCTTTTTGGCCAAGGCCTTTATTCTTTTCGGGGAAAAAGTCTCGGTATTTGAAAAGATGTCGTTTTGGGTAATGACTTTTTCGGCTAAATTAGCTGATTCGGCAACTACCGCTATTCTGTAGTTTTTCCCCGCAATGTCAGCCTGATAAGCGGTTACTCCGTTAATATCCGCTGTCTCAGCGTCCGGGGAAGATTTAGTCACTCCAAAAGCCTTGGACTTGATCAGTTGAGCCTGCTCCTGGAGGCTTTGCTCAAGCTGAACAACGTAATTTGACCCACCAAAACCAAATGCGTTGACCTGAAAGCGTCTGGGGGCTCCGTTAGTTTCGGGCCAATCTTCAGGAGTGGATGATATTTTGAATGAAGAATCTTCTATTTCCATTTCAGAATCCGGTTTTTCATAATTGATGGTAGGCGGTATGACACCATGGTTCATGGCCATGACACCTCTGATAAGACTGTTAACGCCGGAGGCGCCAAGAGTGTGACCGATCTGTGATTTAAAAGAAGCAAGGCAGGTAGGTTTTTCTGCCCGAAAAACTGTTTTCAGGGCTTGAACCTCTTCAATATCTCCCTGTTTCGTACTTGTAGCGTGACACTCCACGAACTGAACCGTGTCGGCGCCATAACCTGCGCTTTCGAAAGATGCCCGTATCGCCGGAATTTGGGTTATACGTGATGATTCAACCATTCCCCTGTTGTTGTTACCGGCGCCCATGCCGGTAATGTAGGCGAAAATCCTCGCGCCCCTTTTGATAGCGACAGATTCGCGCTCAATCACTATCATGCCTCCACCCTCACCCAAAACCATTCCATCCCGGGCCGCGTCGAAGGGGCGACTAACCTCTCTAGCCGTCCGTTCTACTCCCGAAAGACCTGCCAATGCCCCCAATGCCGAAAACTCCAGAAAATGCATTGGGGTAAGCAATTCTTCCGCTCCGCCGATCACAGCCGCATCGATAGTGCCGTTACGGATTAGCTGAAAGGCGCTGTAAAGAGCCACAAGTGAGGTGGCGCATGCCGCTGAAACTGAAAAGCTCGGCCCCATGAAACCATACCTGTTGCAAATAAACCCACCGGCTGAACAATTGAGCCTGCCGAGCAAAGTAGTGTCGTCAACAGCCAATCTACCAGCTTTGATCTCTTTTTCGATAGCCGCTTCCTGCTCGGGAGATAGATTAATGGCTCTTTTTATATCTCGGATAATTTTGTTGACTGATCCTCGCACTATCATCTCTTCAAGAGTGGAAGCCGCTTCCCCAGCGTTCTGGGAAATCATTACACTTATCTTGTCACGAGGAATGTCAGATTCCAGGATTCCGGATTCTTCAATGGCTTTTTGGGCGAGCCACATGGTTACTTTCGTGGCTTCAGCCATTGTTCTAAAATCCTGCGGAGGAATTCCAAGCTCTTTTCGGGACACCTCCAGATTCTGGAACGCCCCAAATTTGCAATATGTTTTCTCTGAAACCCTAGGACGGGGATTATAGAACTCGCTGTGATCCCATTTCTCAGGAGGCACTTCCGAAATACCGCTCTTCATGCGTATGGTGGCGTCCCAAATTTCCTGAGGCGAATTACCCAACGAATTGACAACACTCATACCGGTAATGGCTATTCGTTCGTGATCATGAGAATTCGATGAATCTGTTTTGATATGGATTTGCCGGAGAGACTTGTTTTCGTATTTATCCGGTTCTCTGGCGGTATTTTTTTTCTCAAAATCCAGCGAAGAGGCTATCGGGAATTTTTCAGAATCCAGACCTATCGCCAGGTTGGAATGCAATTCCTCAAGAGATTTTACGCGCCTGATAGCTCCGGCGCAGGCCCCACTCATAAATTGGCCCTTTTCCAGAACCTCTGAGTCATCTATTCCGACGCCGCCCGGCCTATTCATTGCCTTGGCTGCAACAAACAAACTACCGGCGCTCAACGCCTCTATTTCATTTCTGAAAGCGCCTTCATCGCGTTTACCCGATGAAAAGTCGCGTTCAAGTTCGCAAATTTGTTGAATTCTGGATGTCCTGACAGACCTGACTCGAAGACCAACCCCCTCGCCTGTAACCACAGTGGATCCGGGTTCAGTCTCAAGGATCACCTTCTGATAGATTGGTGAAAGAGCTCCTGTATCAACTATCTCGTCACACGCCAGGTAGCAGGTTCCCATCTGGATTGCGTCAGCCCCTGCCATGGCGGCCATAAAAGCGGACATCCTGTCGAAAATACCACCGGCGAGTATGATTCTTGATGTATCAAATAAATCTGGAAACCTGTCTTTAAGATTCAGGGCCATCTGCGCCAGTGTCATGGTAGAATGGGTTCCAACGTGTCCTCCTGACTCAGCGCCCTCCAGAATAACGTATTTGACCCCAAGCTCCAGGGCAAGCTTCAGCAAATCTTCATTCGGCGCAATATAAATGGGCTCAACACCGTTTTTCTTGAGCTGAGCGGCGTGCGAAGGATCTCCTGCGGCAACTACAGCGAAACGTGGACGAACGGTCTGAATCCATGCAAGCTGCTCATCACGGTGGGGATTTTCCGAAAGCGTGATTACATTTACGGCATAAGCCCTGCCATTAAGGATCTTGGGCAGATCTCCAAGTTTCCCATTTAGGGCCTCAGCGTTCATGAGCCCGAGAGCTATTGTCGGCAAAGCCCCCGCCTCTGCAACTTTTAAGGCAAATTCAGGGACATCCGTTATCCAAGACATGGCGCCCTGGATGAATGGGTACCTCGTACCCATTTCAACTGCCACCGGACTGTTTATAAATTTCTCTGAAGCCTCGTAAGACTTCGATACACATCGTGCAATTTCATTGACAAACGTGCCCACGGCTGTTTCGGTTTCCGGCCCAAAATGTTTTACAAATTCCCCAATAAAGGTGGTCTCCACACCTACGGGAATCAAATTTTCGCGACCGAGTTGACTGTCAAGCGCATGTATGGATTCTTCCCGTATACGGCGCGAAAAAGATTTACGTTGTTCATGGGTAATTTCCGAACCGCACAAGGAGTTTGCATAGTCCTTCAATTCCTTTACCGATCTCGAATTACCCTTGTTGTACAACCTGCAACAAACGCCAAGGTTTCCACCGACCAGATCGGTGTGATCCAGTCTCATCCCGCAAAGTTTTTGTTTCAGATCCGGCGAGGCTTCTACCAGATCTGTCGCCCAATGCAAACTTTCAAACACTATCCCGCTAGCCCCTGCGGATATAAAAGCCGCGGCAAGTTCCGGGCGTGCGACTGACCCCCAGATGTAGACGTTCGGACTTGATCCCTGTCCCTGCATCGAAGCCTTGATGGTAGAAAACAGACTGAAAGTTGATTCTGATCCTACGAATCCCGACGACTCCGATCCTTTAATCGCAATGTTCCGTATATCGGGGTGATCCTGGACAACTTGAGCAATGAGTCTGGGGTCAGTAATAATCGGAATGACCGTGAACAGTTTCGCCAGGGTTTCAATATATTTCAGGTTTTCTTCTATTTCCTTGTCATCGCCATAGTTTTCGATTTCTACCCAGAGTCTGTCCAAGCCTGTCTCAAGCATGAATTCCCTGAGAGAATCGCCCTCAAGGCCTGAGGGACTAACCTTGACGTCTGCGCAGTCCTTGGAGGCGTCCGCCATCAGTAGGGCCGCAGAGGCCTTTTCAAACGAGTAGGAGCTTAAGTCAAAAAGCGCCCTTACACGATTGTTTCGGGCTTGTTCAACGACAGCGGAGGTTATTTCATTAGTTCGCCATACGAACATTATTGATGCGCTATGAGATTCTGGGACCATTTGGCTTTCCTGTTTAAACAAAATTAAACTTTAAATATAACATAAAATTGCCGGTTTTTGACAAAAAAAGTTTGCAGCGTCAGGTTATCTTATTGTATTGACTCCTAATTAATAATAGCAACATCGCTTGAGCCGAATATTAATGTAGCTTTTATGGTGGTTTTTTCATATAATAAAAAGTTTAGGCCACGTCTGAATTCTGGATAATTATCTCTTTTTATCCACCTCAACGTGACGTTGGTTATTTTTTGTCCCTAATTGCTTGAGATGCCAGGATGCTGGTTTTCTGGAGGCTTCATGTCGGAAAAAATGACGGTTCTGCTTACAGGTGGAACTGGTTTTCTGGGTGAATACCTGTTGGCGGAATTGTTGGACAGAGGTCATACTGTATGGGCCCATTACAGAAGTGAATCTCGAAAACTGGATACAATACGGTTTCTGTCCGGAATGGGCTTACCTAGAAGCGCGGGCAGCCTTAAATGGTTTAAAGGAGGTCTTCTTGAGGCCGATGATCAATGGGAACAGTGGAAAAGCAATTATGACGGTATTGACGATGTTGACACATTAATTCATAGCGCAGCGTCAACTCGGCTGCACATGGATGAAACCGGTGAGCCACTGAGAACGAACATAGGTAGCACCAGGACCCTCAAGAAACTTGTCGAAAAAAAGCCTCTCAGGGTTCATCTGATAAGCACCGCTTATGTTTGCGGTCTGGTTCAGGGCCAGGTGGTTTACGAGGTGAATCATCCGCGTGGTGATTTTGTTAACGTTTACGAAGAAAGCAAGTGGGAGGCCGAACAAATATGGAGTGGACACGCCACATTGCTTCGACCATCAATCATCGTGGGACATTCTGAAACCGGCAGATGCACATCTTTTTCCGGTTGGTACATCCTTTTCCAGGCCGCACACCTATTGTCTCGATTGATGAACGATAACCCTGATGTTTCGAGGTCGAATTTAAATATTGATATTCCAGCAAATCCCGACGGTGTTTCTAACGTTATACCTGTTGATTACGTTGCCAAGGCTTCAATCAGGCTGATTGAGAACCCTGATAATCACAACAGGATATTTCATTTGACCCATCCGAACCCTCCGACTCATCAATGGACCCTAGATGAAATTTGCAGACGATTCGGCTTGGGTGGTTTACGATTTGCCGGGGCCGGCGCCCCTTTTACTCAACCCAGGAATCAGATCGAAAGAATGGTATGGAGACAGATGCAAACTATCCTTCTCCATTTTGCGAACAATCCAATTTTTGACCGCACACAGATTGACCAGGTCTTACCTGAACTTAGACCACCGGCTGTTTCCAGTGAGTATGTTGACAGGATCATAGATTACGCTATCGGGTACGATTGGGGCCAGTCGATTGTTTAATTCCGATATCACCCTTTTCCATTGTTCGAGTTCAGGACTTATTTGTGACCTTGAGCCTGCCTGGTTTGCCATGGATGACGTCTGACAGTGATTATCCGTAGAGGGTTATTTATCTTGACCATGTGTCCATAAATTTGATACTTTTCGACTGTC
>CAITZA010000353.1 GCA_903896745.1 uncultured Desulfomonile sp.
ACCCTGGGATGTTTTAATGGTTTCGGTTTCAAGAGCTTGCTGAGCATGAGCTCCTGGAACGGCAAGAGCCAGCAGCGTTAAGAGCAGCAGCATACGGATCAACATGTTTTTCTCCTTGATTTGTCTGAGGCTATAAAAGACCGATGGTGGAGTTAAAACGTAATACCTGCGACGTAGGCCGTTCAGATATTTCTACTGACCAACTCTGGAATGTCCTGCCAAAAATTGTTAGTAGGCCCCTCTTCCGAATATAACCGCTGGTATGGTCTTGAGAAGAAGTATAATGTCAAGCCATAGTGACTGACTCTGAATGTACTGCATATCGAGGTCCACTTGTTTTTCGAATCCTATTTCGCTTCTTCCACTAACCTGCCAGAAACAGGTGATGCCTGGGGTTATATCGAAGCGCTTTCTCTGGTCGAGACTGTACCGTGACACATCCTTGATCGGGTGTGGTCTTGGACCGACCAGAGACATGTCTCCCTTTAGGACATTGTATAGCTGGGGCAGTTCATCCAGGCTGAAGCGTCGCATGAAATGACCGACATGCGTTATCCTGGGGTCCTTCCTGATCTTGAATATTATGCCGCCGGTTTCATTCAGGTCTTCTAGATCATCACGCATGTCTTCAGCGTTCTTGATCATGGATCTGAATTTATACATACTAAATGGTTTACCAAACTTCCCTATTCTTTCCTGGGTAAAAAATACCGGCGCCCCATCCTCCATCCTTACAGCCACATAGAGCGCGGCAAATAGGGGTGACAGCACAACAAGTCCGATTATCGCTCCAACGATATCTATCAGGCGTTTCAGTCTGAGGCTGCCTTTGGTGACAAAAATCCACATATTCTTCTTGAACCAGAAACGTATGGACTGACGCCACGACGCGATACGAACCCCATCACGCGCATATTTGCGGTAGAGTAATTCTACGAGTTCCTGGTCTCGCTCAAATTTTTGTGGAGGCTTGTCCATGCGTCTTTGCCTGCGACAACTAAGTCATTCTCTAATGGTTATACTTTATGCTTCCGTAGATTTAGCGCCACACTAAACCAAAAACCTTGTCTTATCCGCTACGTAATAAAATTTTGCGGGCGCTCACGCCTTTGTGGAAATGAGTGAGGCGCGACCTAACTATAGAATAATGATCATCACTGATGTGCGGAAGCAACAGCCGCTCCGCCGGAAAATGGCGGGACAGCGCCTGACGACGAATTGCAACAGTTATTATACTCCCAATACCACAGATCAATCTGTAGCGGCAACACGATTACAGGGGTTTAGCAATTTTTTGCGCTTGTCGCCAGACGCTCAACGGTTTCAGGACTTTTTTACAATAGACAATGGTATGAGAGACTTACCCCTGGCTGAAGCGAGTTGCATGACATAATCCTTTGCCGTAACAGGTGGTCGCTTCCTCTCGGATTCGGGCTTCATACGCAACATCATCGCTTCCGTGGGGCAGGTCGTGACGCATAACCCACATCCTATACAACGATCCCTATCAACTTTTGCCGGAGCGTCATTTTCAATTTTTATGGCTTCCATCTGACACCTGCCGAGGCAGGTTCCGCACGACGAGCATGTTTCGGGGTCTACCTCGGCAAAGTAATTGGTGAATACCTTTTCAGCCGGTTTTGGATGAAACTTTATGGATCTCAATATTCCGCAGCAATCACCGCAGCAGTTGCATATTCCACCGGAATCCTGTGAGACGAATGGCTGGGGAACAAGACCGGACTCATCGCATTTCTCGAGTATGGCGATAGCCTCCTCATTCGATATATAGCGCCCCATACCTTTTTCGACGTAAAACTCGGCGTGGCTCCCGAACTGCAGACACGCCTCAAGCTGTTTACCACACCCCTTGTCCAGAAGGCCCTGCTGTACTCTGCATATACATTTGCCAACAGATATCTTGTCCTTGCTCTGAATGATTTGCTTGAGATCTTCGTATGGCGCAACTTCCCACTTGTGATCAATGGTTTTGTTTACCGGCACAGTTCTCAGAGGCGCGAACTGTGCTATACCCTGCTTTCCGAAAGCTTCGTTGAAATACTTCTCAAAAAGCTCGGCAAAGCGTTTGTCCATATTTTTTACCTGAAACTCGTATGAGCCTACTACAAAAGCCGCTGCTCCATACTTGGATATGTCGCCCTTGCGGCTCCTGAAAATCTGACCTTTATCGACCATGCGCTCGAGGATCTCCGCTACCTCGCCTGGGTCTCGCCCAGTCCTTTGAGCTACCTGTTGCGGTGTTTCAAGCATCATGCTCAGGTTGAGATACATTTCCGCTTCTTCTTCGGTGAAAATCATCTTCAGGATTTCAAGCTCCACCCCGGATTCAGTGGCCGGGAACCCTACCGAATATTGATCCAACTGCTCGCGCAGGTCATAATATAGCTTGGCGGTCATTCTCATTCTCCTGTCTCACGCTATTTTATTCCGATTGCTATAATAGAGGAACTTTCCATTGAAAGTTTTGCTTCTTTCCGGATTATATATCAACAACAGGGATACATATATCCATTTTCATCAAAACGAGGGATTTTTTGGTCAAATCAGGGAGCCTGAACTGAGGACGGATTCTATTTCAGGGTTATTCTGGCGCCGACGCATGCGTGACAGGATCCTGACCGGAACCTGGCAACATCGGACAGCGACAGGACTCCTGTGATGTTGTGTGGGCTGTCGTCATGGACAAACAGTCTGTGTAGTTCGCTGAATACCATTTCTCGTATGGCGTCCTCGATGAATTCGTTCTCGTCACAGGATCTCACATGAGGGGAAGTCAGGATTTGCGACGCCTGAGCTTCGGTGGATACTCCATGGTTGTATGCGAGCATCAGGTCTGTTTTGGATATTACGCCTACCGGCTGAAGGTTATCGTCATTGACTACAACAGCGCTAAACCTGTTCTGGGACATTCCCTCAATGATTTCAGCCAACGAATCCGATTTCCGGTATGATACGACCTTTGGAGTCATTACATCCCTTACTCTGAACCTCAAGACAGCGCTATCATCGAGATGACTCTTTCTCCTGTTGACAGCGCTTTGCTCGCATCCCCGGCAGTATACATAAAGCAGGGCTACAACGTCGGGATAGGCCAGCGCTCCAATGACATTTTCATCAGACTGATCAATCACATACAAGCGGTAGACGCGATTTGAGCGCATCTTCTCGAGAGCGGCTTCGAGCGAATCGTCCTGCCGGCAAAACAGGGGCGGCCCGACCATGATGCTCTCCAGGGACATGTCCACCGGTAAACCGGCGTAAAATGCGCTGACTATGTCTGTTTTAGAAACCACTCCGACTGGTTTTCCAGTCAAATCCGTGACCAGTAACGCCGATACCTTGTGTTTTAAAAGATATTTGATTGCAGACTGAATTGATGAATCCAGAAAAAGGCTGAGAGTCTGACGACGCATAGCCTCTTTGACCGTGATGTCCCCAAGCGTTGAGTTCTTTACCACCAATGCCATTTCATGAATCCCTTGTGAGTTTCAATCAGCCCATACAGATTTTCTCTCCGCCAGACTCACTAGCCAGCTTATCGACAATTTTATAAAACAGATCAGAAATATATACTATCCCCTGGATTTTATCACCGTCAACAACAGGAACCCTCCGGATGTGCTTCTTGATCATTAAATCCAGGATTAACATTACAGGTGTATCAGGAGTCACCGTTATGACATCCGTAGTCATTATGTCCTTTACAAGCACTGATTTTGTCTGCTGACAGACGTTCTCGAGCAAACCACCCAGTTCAATGTCATCCATTACCCCCCAGAGTTGAACATGTTTAGGCCTGATCATCAGAAGAAGATCATACATTGATAGCATACCCAGCAAAGCGCCATCCGGCCCGACAACCAGCATACCAAAAATGCGACGTTTCTCCTCCCTGCTGGCCATGCGGAACAGCAGAGCCGCCTCAGGCACAGACATGTCGGGACGTAGGGTGTGAAATGTATCAGTCATGATATCACTCGCAATAAACATGTCAGACCTCCCCTGAAAAAAGATCAGTTTTCGATAGGTATATTGTTGACGTGTTATCGACTTATGCACGCAGACCATGCTTGTATATAGCAGGACTACTGTTGCAGACCGTCAAATCGGCCCTACTCACAAGCGCTGGCCATTTATGCCAAATATCATATATATGAATTATGCGTTCACCCAGTTTATGCCAGATCGGATTTCACGACAATCTTTTTCGGAAACATGAGGCTAAATAATATTCCAGTGTCCGCTCGCGGTCAAAACATTCCTGACAAATTCCAGAACATTTTGACCGCTGGAAACCGGATCTACCTGAGCCGTGTTTGGGCGGCTCTGATATTCCCTATCCAGAGATTGACGATGGCAGGATTCTCTGCAGCGCCCTTGAGGATGCATTCAACCTGGAACCCGTTTTGTTTCAGGATGGATTTCCAGCTATCCTTCTCCTCCCCACACATATCATTTCTTGCATGGTCCCCCGCCACGGCCATGAATGGCATCAGGAAAACCTTTTTGGCGCCATTTTTCTTCAGTATCGGAATGAAGTCATCAAGGGTTGGCTGACCGTCTACTGTGGCGACAAATACGTTGGGGTCGGCTTTTTGGGCATAAAAATTGGTAGCCGCATAGACTGTGTCGGCAGGGTGATGTTCTGAGCCGTGGCCCATGAGCACAATAGCGTCCCCGGGCATGCGTGTTTCAGGCGCCTGGCTGATCAGCGACTTTATGCATGATTCTATATTTTCACGCGAAGACAGGAGTGGTCTGGCAATAAGGATTTTCCGGTCAGAGCTTCCGGATAATTGAGCGCATGCGTTAACATCTTTGACAAGATCGTGGAAT
>CAITZA010000354.1 GCA_903896745.1 uncultured Desulfomonile sp.
TCTCTTTGTTCGGGACATTTGCGCCGGTCTGGAGGGAATGAAACCAAACGTTAAATGGGGATGCGAAATGCATGTTCAAAATGTTGATGAGCACATGTTATCGATCATGAAGACCAGCGGGTGCAATCTCATTAACTTGGGCATAGAATCCGGAAGCAACGACATTCTGAAAAAAATGAACAAACATATCACCATTCAAAAAGCCTTGAACGCTGCCCGATCCGTAAGGAAAGAAGGTATTAGGCTGGGTATTTTTCTTATGGTGGGATTGCCGTGGGAGACTCAGGGTTCCCTGCGTGACACGCTCAAAACGGCCATGTATATTAATGCGGATAACACTTCATACAGCATATTTACCCCCTATCCCGGATCGGAAGCTTTTCGGTTTTGTAGGGAGCATGGGTTGATCGACGAGAATTATGATCCCTCACATTTCAACCATCAAAGTCCGGAAAACTCGTTTTGCCTTAGCCTCAGGAAAGAGGAGTTTAGACATTTTGCCTCAAAAATTGAGGACGTAATCGATTCCCTAAATGTTAAGGATTCCAATCACACTGGTTTTGAAAGCGCATGGAGGGAGATGCTCGATACGTCTCCCATGACCAAAGCGGCTATAATAGGGTGCGACGGTGGTCTGAGTGAAATTAACCTTGAATCAAACCCCACAGTAGAAATCTCGGGCGATGTGGTTGCATTGCATCTCCTTTTACAGGGAACGTTCTCCGCTTACCAGCCTTGGCTGGAGTCAGGGTTAACAAGAATTATGAGAGGAGGAGAGGCTCGTCTGAGTCTTTTGATGCTGGAAGATCAGTCCGACGAATCTTTTGCGCAATCGGTCATTCAGACGCATGAATACCTGATAACCCGTGAGTTTTCCCTAATGGCAAAAGAACTGATGTTAAGGCAGGGCTGCGAATTTTTGCTTGAAACAGGTGTGGTTACCGACGGCGGCAGGTTCAACAAACAGATACATTGCGGAATTGCATTAATATTCATAAAAGGAGAATCAGGTCTTGATACGATCGGGAAAAGTTAACATCGCGTTTATCCTGGACTCATTTCTATGCTGCGGCGGGAACAAGGTAGCTCTTGAACAGGCTGTTCATCTTCAAAGGGCTGGCCATAGCGTAGACATCTTTCAGTTGAATGAAGGCGAGCCACTTGACTGGTTTATAGATCACAAACTGTTATCTTCACAAACCTTGCATTGTTCGGAACAATTGTCTGATTACGATGCGGTAATAGCCATATACTATACATGCGCACTGACCTTGCTGGCTAGTAAAACGAGAGGCGCCAAATTCTGGTTCGTTCAGGGAGATGACAGGAGGTCAGTGGGTGATTCCGAAAGACATATAATTGAAATACTATATAAAACCCGGTCCTTGAACATTTTTACGGAAGCTCGATGGATTCAAAAAATGTTTCTTAACGAGTTCGGGCGTTTCGTCGAGGTGATCCCGAATGGAATCAACTTGGATATATACTATCCTGAACCAGGCTTCATGTGGAAAGAGAAAACCCCACTAATTATCACAGAAGGTTATGTAAGTTCTGAAATCAAGGGCATCGATTTGGCAGCTGAGGCTTTGGACGGTGTTCCGATAACCAAATGGCTCGTAACCTCGCAAACATCTCGCTTGCCGGAATTTACAAAGGTATTTGACAGGATTATTGTTCGTCCTCATGCTGATGAGATGAGACGATTGCTTTCTGATGCAACCATTTTCCTGAAGTCTAGTCGCTATGAGGGGTCTCCACTGCCTCATCTCGAAGCGATGGCATGCGGAACATGCCTGGTGGCAACGACATGCAGAGGAACGTCAGAGTACTGCAGGCATATGGTTAATTCTTGGTTAGTTCCGAATGAGAATGTTGCGGAAATTAGAAGAGGGGTAGAGTTCCTGTTGGATCACCCGGTGGTTGTACGAGGTATAGCCGACAGGGGTCGAAAATTTGCCGTCGAAAATCTGGACTGGCAACAATCCATCGGCAAACTGGAACATTTTCTGATCGCTCAAAGCAAAAGTTTCGATGGTAGGTTAGATGATCAGGCAGTCTTAGCTATCAACTCAGTCATCACTGACGATAACTTCAAATCATTTAAATGGCATAAAATTATTCATAAAAAAAATGCGAGGGTAAATAGGTTATATGAATTCGATTACCCAAGTGCAGGCGAAATAAAATGGGTTCGAGATTCAGTCATGTCATTGACATTGGGAACCACTAGAATAATACGAAAAATCAATGGCAACATTATGTGTTCCAGGAACTTACTTGCGGCTATAAGAATAATGATTGGCACTCACAGGTTGAGCGCCAGTGGCGAACTGGAACTAACCGTCAAATTAAAGGGAAAAACAATCAGAAAATCAAGTCTGGTCCTTGACAAGGTAAACGACAATTCGTGGATTGAGTTCGTGTTCGATCCGATAGCGGAATCCTACGGAGTAAAGTATACCTTGGAGTGTTTTCTGAAGACCTCCGGATCATTACCGTTACTTTCAATATATACATACGAAAGAAATCCAACCAGTTTGGCTACTCGTTTGCTGAATCGACTCAACTCACATCTGAATTTCTACCAAAGACCGATTAGTTTTATCTGTGGATATTTATAGGTTGCCTAAAGCTCGGTTTTTTTAATCAAAAATCGATTGTGCCGAATCCCAGTCAATCCAACAATGATATAACAGCCCGGAATCTAA
>CAITZA010000355.1 GCA_903896745.1 uncultured Desulfomonile sp.
AACCTTCGACGATGAGTCTTCAAGTTTTTCCAGTGATATTTGTTTCATTTTAGAATTTGCTGACATTTGTACACTCCCGGACCTATAATCGGCCCAATGACAATTCATAGACAGATTAGTCATGAAAATAAAATACATCTAATTTTATGACAGAAAAGGAAATATTGACTGATCAGGTAGAACGGGTTCTCAAATCCTTAAAGAACACGACTTGAGTATCGGCAGAATATGAGGCAAGTCAGATACCTGCTGAACACGGGAAGAGCTAGTGGGGCAATATTTACAAGCCTCATCTTCCAGCATGACAAAAGAAACAAGATCGCCGGTTGGTTTGACCGACAGGCGTGACTCACTTATGGCCGGAGGTTTGGAATGAGATGCGCACATACATTTTACCGTCGCTTGCGACTCAGTCATTCCACACGCATCTGGCAAAGGAGTCTGACCTATGGTTTTGAAAAATTTGTCGTTCGTGGCTGTCTGACAACAGGATGGAACCTGTTTGAATGGTTCTACGGAGGGCACAGAGCAACAGGATGTTTCAGTTTTTTTTGAAGAGCAGCAACACGGCGCAAAACCTGCGGGCACAACTGATGAGCCTATCAGGGAAAGACAAACGGTTAATGCAATGACTGCTCTGACTTTCAATTTCCTGCAACTCCAATAATATATGTCTAAACTTATCTATTTAAAACTTATTGTCAATAGGAATCGAGAAACATGACAAAATTAATTGTATATATATTTTTCTCTTTCATACCTGTTTACCGGAAAAAAGATCCTTAAGGAGACAGTCTCAAATTCCGGAACATGACCTGTATACCGTGTGGCTATAGATTTCCCGCGCCTGTATGAAAAAAATTTTGCAAGAAAATGTTTATCGAATTAATATGAGAGATTGCCCAAACGATGGGATCACATTGATGTATTTTTTAGCTATGGTGTAACAAATGGGTTGTGCTGCTCCAAATACCTTTCATTGGCAAGATTTAAGGAACAGGCCTGTTGAGGAAGTTCTTGACCGCGATGGTGTTTCAATCTTTCCTGATGGCGCTTTTTCGGTTTGTTTCCTGAATGCTGTTTATAGGGTTGACCCTGTGACCGAGAGAATCAGTGAGATATCTCCAAGTCCGGACAGGCCCTTAACCGAGGAATTTCAGATATTACTGATACGTTATCTGGTTGCCCCAAATGGCGGGCCTGTAGATGACAGGAAAATAAGTGAGAAAGATTTGGTTGGAGGCGTCACGTTTTTTCAGGGACCACACAGTTTGAACACTGCTCCGATCTCGGAAAAATATGGATCGGACCCGGAGGGGTTTGAGTCCAGGGGGCTCGAACTGGGCGCTGTCACAGAGTCTTTCGGGGACAGGGCCATGACTTTTTATCCGTTCCCCAAGATTCCGGTGACGTATGTTCTGTGGGTTGAGGATAACGAGTTTCCAGCCTCTGTTTCTGTGATGTTTGACGGGTCTGTAGAGAGATGGTTCAAACTCGATATGATCTTTACGCTAGTTCTAACCCTGACAGACAGGATAGTAGGCAAATACTGAAAAATGTCATAAGGTTTCGATTCCAGTCCGTTGTTGGTCGGAGATCAGGAACCTATTTTTTTCCGTGCAGGGCTGCTTCGATAGTATCTGTCAGATCGACTCCGGCTGTCGATTGCGCTCCGGCAACCCATATCTTTTTTTCTTTAACGACGACCCGTTTGTATGCCAGTTCCCGTATGGCGTTTGTAAGCAAAGGTAGTTCCCTTATTTCTCCTTCGTAACGGATCTTTCTGAATAGCTGATGGTTTTCCCTGTCTTCCAGTGATGATGAATCCGAGATGTCCCTGTCCCATTGCGCCCACAGATTGGTCCACTGATTACCTGTGATAGGAAAGCGGCAATAAGATATGACGGGGCCGCGATCTAGTTCCTGTGTGACCAGATGAATCATGGCGCCCTGTTCATGTGTCTTTTCTGCAATGAGCTGATGGATGACTTCCTGCCAAGTGCCTTTTGGACCCCATGGAAGGGCGGGATGTATGTTCACCATGTCAAGGGCTTGGAGTTCCGGGGCGCCGATTATTAGCATGTATCCGGCCATAATTATAACATCGACGGAAGGAAGCATCCTGATGGTTTTTACGACCTGTTCTCCGAATAAATTTCGCCATTGCTCCAGTTCGGCAGATGGTTCGGAAGCGCATCGGCTGGTCTGGATTCCCAGTTTTCTTAATTCGGGTTTGAATTTCACATGGGACTGGGTTGCGACCGGGATGCCAAATTCTGCGGCCATATCAAAAAACATTTC
>CAITZA010000356.1 GCA_903896745.1 uncultured Desulfomonile sp.
ATATCGAGGCTTCAGCAATGCCGGCCTTTCCGGCAATTTCCGATATTGTTGCGCCGCCGTAACCCTTTTTTCCGAAAACTTCCGAAGCGACCTCCATAATAGTGCGTCGCCTTATCTCTCCTCGGGTGGGTTCATCGCCGCTTTCATTTGCCACCGGCTCTTCACGCACCCATATCGCAGCTTTTACCAGAGAACAAAGAGCGTCTGCAGCCTCACTCGGATCATACGGATCTCCAAAAAAAAGCCAGCGTAAAACAATACTGTCTATGGCCCCGAAAATCATCTCCAGAACGAGAATAACCTCTATTTCTGGGTCTATTTCCTGGTCCCGTATCCCCTCCTTGATCGCCTCTACAGCGAACACACTGTATTTTCGGATCATTTCATAAGCAGGTGACTGGTAGAAAGCCGGCAATGTCCGAAGTTCACGCAGTAAAATCGATGTATAGTTCTTGTTGACGGACAGGTCTCTGAGTTGATGCCAGAGCAACTTCCTGATCTTGGGCTCGGCCCCCTTCATTCCCTGAAGGTGCTCGCTGATGCCGGCCAGAGTCTCTTTGAGATGTCTTTCCGGTATGGTAACAATCAGATTTTCTTTGGTTTTAAAATACTGGAAGATAGAAGCTTCATGAACCCCGGAATCATGCGAAATATCAGCGATGGTCGTATCGTGAAAACCACGTTTGGCGAAGATGCCTTCCGCTGATTCTATGATAAGTTGTCGTTTTCTATCCGCCGAAGCGCTTCTTCGTTTTGTTGAGGCGACCCTTTTGCCAGCGCTTCCGGACGTACCGGTTGAATCCATATATAAGCTCCGGGGACTCTGATACAATGTTGACTATATCTTTATTAAAACCCCAATACTACTCATATCAAAAAGAGTCAAGATTTTTCTTGTCAGCATGGACATCGGGATTATATAACGCGACCCTTCAACAAGCTTTACCAGGCGCATTCAGGGACCCAAATGCCCTGTGAACTGCGCTGATCCCCTCAGGAAGGGCTTTCCTTATGACTGAGGCTCTTCATTGGCGTTGCTGACCATACTGGCGACTGACAATCATTTGCAATTTTTATTTGGACAAATACAAAAAGTCTTGACACAGCATTTATATAAGTTATATTCATATCAACAATGCTGCCAAGTCTCGGTCAATACAATCTTCATACCCCGAACGCAGACATGGCGAGTAGCGTGCGCTTTCGGGTTTTAGTGTTTCGGGACCATTCAGCATGTTCAATCAGGATGAACAATAGGGACATTGATCCTGCGAATGTTCATATCCGTTTTAGAAAAATGCAGAAGACTTCAATGCCATTGCAGTAATCGACGGAATTTTCTTCGTAGCGCCTCGACTGGAGTATTACTGGAAAGGGCCTGATTCGGTCACTAATGGAGCAGAAATTTACACTTCTTTGGTTGCAGAAGCGCGGATGATCATGTCGCAAAGATGAGTAAGGGGTAAGAAAGATGAGATGCGCAGAGACAGGGTTTAATCTGGAAATCGATCTAACACGAGGAAGCATTGAGAGGGTAGCAACCGACCCAAGACTGACTGAACTTCACCTAGGTGGGCTGGGAACCAATGCCAGGATTCTGTGGGACAGGGTTCCGCCTGAAACCGAACCTTTTTCCCCTGATAATCTACTAATCTTCTCCACTGGACTTCTTTGCGGCACACCTGCTGTTGGAGCCAATCGAACCATTGTCACGACCTATTCTCCGCAGACGCTGTTGATGGGATACTCAATGATGGGCGGATTCTGGGCCCCGGAACTGAAGCATGCCGGGTACGACAAAATTATCTTCCGTGGTAAATCCCCGAATCTGGTTTACTTGTGGATAAATAATGACAAGGTTGAGCTTCGTGACGCTTCCCATTTAAAAGGCAAGGGCGCTGTAGAAACGGCTGAAATCCTTAAGAAAGAATTAAAGGATCCGAACGTCCAGATAGCCTCTATTGGATTGGCCGGTGAGAACAGGGTATTCATGGCCTCCATTGAACAGGGCAGATCCAGCGCCAGCCGGCTCGGCATAGGCGCCGTCATGGGTGACAAGGGTCTTAAGGCAATAGCCGTTCGAGGGACAAAAGACGTTAACATCGCGCGCCCTGCAGAGTTCATGAAACTTTGCAACGAAGCGCTCCAGTACATCAAGCTACGTGAAGACAAGCCGGTTCCTGGGGTAATGCCGATCCTTGCGGGTCTTGGTTCCCCTCAGGAGATGAAACTCGTTGATGAGGAGTGGCACACCCAGAACTTCATGTGGGGCAATGCGCGGGAGCGGAAACGTAATTTCTGGAACGCGGAGATCGAGGAAAAATGGAGACAGACTCAGGAGAGTGTCAGGACTCGTCTGATAAGCTGTTACAACTGCCCGATGAAATGTGGGGCGACTATTTCGGTTCCAGGTATTTCAACCTATATGATGAAATGTTTCTCTAAGCTTACCTATACAATGGCGGCGTTTTCAGATCTGGATTTCGGATTCAGGATCGCGCAGCGCGCTACCGAGTACGGAGTGGATGGATTCTCCACACCCCAGGTGATGGCTTTCGCCGTTGAGCTTAAGGAAGCCGGAATACTGACTGATTCAGATTTTGCAGGATGCCCGACTGACAATGAGGGAAGATTCTACTGGTTGCTGGACAGAATCGTCAGACGCGAGGGAATCGGCGACATCCTTGCCAACGGAACTCACTGGGCCGCCGAGCAGATTGGCAACGGCGCTGAAGCATTCGCTCACAATAATATCAAGAAACATGAGCAACTTCCTCTTAAACTGGGCATGCTGAATCCCGTCTATTATCTCATGTATTGCACCGGAGAAAAGATAAACATTACTCAGATTGAAGGCCAGTTCCCACAGTCGCCCTTCGCTACAATGGAAGAAAGGGAAGACTTTGTGAAGGACTGGATTCAGGTCCCCGACGAAAAGTTCAAACAATACCTTATGGATTGGGAATTTAGAGGGGAGCGCTCGAATCCCTATTACCCAACGGTCGATATGTCCGTTGACATAGTGGATTGGCAGGAGATGATGCATTACATCGACGATGCCTTGGGAGTTTGCGCCGGGTTGTCATCATTTCCGCTTAAGCCTCCGTATCACATACATAATTATCCGCTTATTATCTCCGCGGCCCTCGGAATCGACATGGATGAGGAAGCCCTAAAGCAGGTGTACAGGAGAAACCGAAGCCTGATCAGGGCGGTTAATGTCAGAAGAGGCCTGCGGAGGGCGGATGAGAAGCCGCCTGAAAATCATTGGAAGAAAAGATTTCCCGAACTCGAGGAAAAGCTCCTTGACGCATATTACAAATTCAAGGGATGGAATAACGATGGCATTCCTACCGAAGAAACGTTGCGTAACCTGGAACTCGACTACGTTGCCGAAGATTTTCTCAAGAGAGGCATTTTAGGGAGCGGTGGGGAATCTCCCGCCGAAGAGGCTTCAGCGGAAACTAGAGAAGAAATAAAGTGAAGTGGTGGTAACCGTCATGGGTGAGAAAAAAAAGAAGATCGTCAAGACGATAAAAATCGATGTGGACAAATGCAACGGTTGCCGGGCGTGCGAGGTGGCATGTTCCGCATTTCATGCTTCGCCGCAGTACAGCAGCAACAACCCGGCCAGGTCCCGTATCCGGCTGGTTCGTGATCCACTGACTGACATTTATCTTCCGGTATACGCCGGTGAGCATGCTAAAGCAGAATGTATGGGCAGGGGTAAGTACGTGATCGATGGGAAGGAATACTCAGAATGTGATTTCTGTCGTTCGGCCTGTCCATCGAGGGACATTTTCAAAGAACCGGATTCGGGCCTGCCCCTGAAATGTGACATGTGTGAGGATAATCCGCCTGGCGAAAAGCCGTTATGCGTTCAGTGGTGCCTTGCTGAGGCTCTGACCTATGAAGAGCGGGAAGAAGAAGTCGAAGAAGAAGTCAGGGCCGAGGATATTGAGGTAGGACTGGAATCCATGATCGACAAGTATGGTTTGCAGAAGATTATGGATACTGTTTCCCGGATGTCGGCGTCAAAGAAGGGCTGAACCATAAGCCCCGAAGAAGAGGAAGGAAAACAGTGGAGACTGTTACCCCCTATAAAGAGATTATTGATGTCATCAAGGCCAGTGGCGGGGACGCATTCAAGAGATGCTTCCAATGCGGGTTGTGCGACACTGTTTGCCCATGGAACAAGGTCACAACTTTCAGTATGCGAAAGCTGGTTCGAGAAGCGACATTTGGTTTAACCGAGATCGAAAGCGAAGAAATATGGCGTTGCACCACCTGCGGAAGATGCCCTCAGCAGTGTCCAAGGGATGTTCAACAAATTGAATCGGGAATAGCCTTGCGTCGGATTGCCAACGAATATGGGGTATTCCCCGCTCCGGTAAAAACTATAAGAACCATCAACGCCGGTATTGTTGGCCAGGGGAATCCATTTGGTGAAGACCGTGAAAAAAGGGCCGCCTGGGCTCAGGGTCTTAATGTAAAGACATTTGAGGAAGGGATGGAACTTCTTTATTTTCCATGCTGTTACCTCAGTTATGACCCCAGGCTGAAAAAGGTGGCAAAGGCCACGGTCAATATCCTGAACAAGGCCGGGGTTGACTTCGGCATTATAGGCGCTAAGGAAAACTGTTGTGGGGAAAGCATCCGCAAGACGGGTGACGAGGAGTTATTCAAGCGTCTGGCCAAGGACAACATCAAGACCTTCATCGATCACGGTGTCAAGAAAATACTCGTATCTTCTCCTCACTGTTATCATACTTTCAAGAACGAGTATCCCCAGTTCAAGGTAAACTTCGAGATCGTTCACATATCGCAATACCTGCTGCAACTCGTTAATGAAGGAAGGCTGCCGATAAAACAGGACTATCTCAAGAAGGTCACCTACCATGACCCTTGTTATCTTGGGCGTCACAATGGAATTTACGATGAACCCAGAGGCATTCTTGGTCAGATTCCGGGTATAGACCTGAATGAACTCCCTGAGTCTCGTTCGGACAGTCTTTGTTGCGGTGGTGGTGGCGGCAGGGTCTGGATGGAAACTGTCAAGGGAGAGAGGTTCTGTGACCTCCGGATAGATCAGGCGCTCGAAATCCAGGCCGAGGTGCTGGCTACTTCATGCCCCTACTGCATCACAATGCTTGAGGACAGCAGGGTAACCATGGATGCGACTGAAAAGATCGAAGTTAAGGATATCACTGAAATTATTCAGGAACTG
>CAITZA010000357.1 GCA_903896745.1 uncultured Desulfomonile sp.
CCGGCTGTTTTAACTCTTCCCCAACTCCTAACTCCTATCTTCCAACTTCCGGCTGTTTGCTATCAGCCGGCGCGGGGTATTTTATAATCAGCCGGCGCGGAGGCCGGCTCTACTATTCCTGGTCTATGCCCAAATAGTCGTGGACTGGAGTCGCTGTCCCTTACCAAACCGACGGCACAAATCCCGTCGGATTCTGGATGTCCATAAGCTCGTCCCCTACGGCCAGGGCCAGGATACCTTTGCTTGTGGCGAAATTTACAACACTCTCGTCCAAACTGACGGACGCAACTGAACCAATGATTTTTCTATCCCTGTATTCAGGGAAATATTCCCTGGCTATCGCAACGGTGTCTATAAGGTGCGTAACGTCTTCTGGCTTCAGATGATAGCCGGTTTCATTGATCATGACGTAACCGTGGCATTCCGCAACTACATCAAATTCTCGAATTTGCCTAAAGTCACCCCGCAAATCTCTCTTGTACCGAGCATTTGCAAAACACAGAGTTTCCTCGTCGAATCCCAGCGCCTGCTTCATTGCCCTGCATATATTTGGAGCAACGATGTCATCTATCAAGAGACCCTGCTTGACTGCTATGTCTGCCAAACGGCGATAGAATTCCCGGTTGTCGCGTTTGCGCTCTTCCCAGTATTTCCTCATCTCTTCTTTATGGTCGCTTTTTTCTTCTTTCGTTCCCCATTTCTCTGACTTGGAGTGTTCCCTGAACTTACGCCTTTCTTCCCGAAACTCAGCCAGTTCAGCAGAGATTCTTTCAACCTGAAGGGATGTCCGGGCCACTATCTCTTTCAGGTCCTCCATTGATATTTCGAGATTCTCGACTCGTGTTTTCATCGGTAAACCGCTAATCTGTTGTTGCCCCCCGTAGATATTCATTAGCTATATGTAAGTATCTCTATTTTACTGTTTGTTGGGATGGATGTCAAAATTGGCATCTAACTGGGACTCATGGTTGATATATAGTACATCTTTGTGTATAATCGTGTGTATGGAACGGTCTCTGCTATACTCATGGGATGAACAAAAACGCAAGGCCAATATCAGAAAGCATGGGCTCGACTTTGGGGATGCGGCAAATGTTTTCCGCGGCCCAACCTTCACTTTTGAAGATACTCGCTTTGACTACAAAGAACAGCGTTGGATTACAATAGGCTTGCTGGGCCAAACCGTAGTGGTCATGGTCCACACGGAAAGCCAAAATGAAATCCATCTCATATCCATGAGAAAGGCTCAAAAAAATGAACAGGAAATCTTCTACAAGAATCTCTGATGACGCTCCGCTTGTCACCCAAGAGGACATCGATCGGTCAAGGTTTCGAGTCAATCTTCAGGACGTGCCTCACAAGCAAAGAGTGAACATAATGCTTGATACGGGGGTTATCTCCTTCTTCAAGAACAAAGCCGGAAAACGGGGCTACCAGACATTGATCAATGAGACGCTCAAGCGTGCAATCCATGATGAAGAAATTGAAACCGTCTTACGCCGCATTATACGCGAAGAACTGGCCCACAAACAGTAGATTATAGAATTAATCAGCCGACGCTGAGGTCGGCTATACTATGCTCAGGAGCCCCATTTTATATACATATTTTCCATCATACCGTTCATTGCGCTCTTCATCATGATATACACCTACGGAGTAAACATCCCGTTCTTCGATGACTGGGCTTTTGTTGACATGGTTGACAGATACCTTTCAGGGAACCTCACGTTTCAGGACATCTGGGCCCAGCACAACGAACACAGGCCGGTTACCATGAAGATTGTAAGGCTCATTTCTGCCGAATTCACGAAATGGAACCTCGTGTCGGAAATGATGTTCTCCGCTTCCCTGGCATTTATGACTTTTTTCATAATTGCCCTGCAGATCTCCAGAACATGCGCAATCCTGGATATTCGGAATTATGGATTGCCTCTTATTTTTGCAGCCTTAAGTCTCGCCGGAATATCACAATACGAGAACTGGATGTGGGGAATCGCCACACACTGGTTCCTGGCCAACTTCTTCGCTGTCAGTTCGTTTTTCCTTTTGGTGGGGCGGCCTTCAGGTTTCTTCAGTTTTGCTCTTGCGGCTCTTTGCGCAGTGTTGTCATTCATGTCAATGGCTCACGGATTCCTGGCCCTGTTTCTTGGGATATTCCTGTTAATGCTGACACCGGCTGACTCTGCTCAGCAGACATCTGCAAAGAGAATCAGGATATGTGTCTGGATGGTGATTACGGTTTCAGCTTCCCTGATCTACGCAAGCGGCTACTCCCGACCGGAACATCATCCGCCCCTGACCGGCATTCTGGAGCAACCTGTTGTGTTCCTGAAATATGTCGCAGCCTATCCCGCTTCGTCAATACTCCGGGATATGGAAACCGAGGCCCTGATATTCGGCGCCATATCTCTGGCCATTTTTGGAATAGCGCTAGTAGAGCCGTGCCTCCGAGCCGACTGGAAGCCCGGAGTTGGGAGATGGAAGATAGGAGATAGGGAAGCCCGGAACTGGGAGTTGGGAGATGGGGCTCACGGAGCGGGCTTCTTCAGTAGGGCCGTGCCTCCGAGCCGGCTTATCCCGTGCATCAGAGCCGGATTATTCCGAGCCGCAGAGCGGGTTGATTACCCGAAATATTTCCGGGCCTTCATGCCCTGGATCGCAATCGGATTTTATGTTGTAGGGACGGGTTGCGCTACGGCCATGGGGAGGTATGTCTATGGATGGA
>CAITZA010000358.1 GCA_903896745.1 uncultured Desulfomonile sp.
AACCCTGACCTCCACGGCGCAACAAAAACAAGCCAACGCCTAAAATTAGACTGACTGTTTTTGTGAAGCAAGGCGCCTCAGTTGTCAACAGGCCTTTAATTTGGTTGACTGGGAATTGGAGTAATGGCGGTCGTATGTCGCACGGTAATGGCGCGCTGAAGAATGTGAATTACGCCGCCTGAATCAAAACGTCGGACGAGAAACATAACTGGTTAATTTTCCATCGATCATTTATTTCTCGCAACACCGCTGTAAATCTGATGGGAACAGGATCCTGCGCTCCAAATCCGGTTAGTCGCAGGTCGCATTCGCCTACAAAAGTCGCCATTGTCCTGTAAATGGAAATTTTGTGCCAGACAATCTCAATCTGTTTTGCTGCAAGCTTGTGGAATTCATTTTCAAGCAATTGTCTGTACTGTTCGCGCGAGGTTGTTTTGGATCCATCAAGGCCGTAACTCAGGAAATTCTCGTCAAAATAAAAATATGTCAGGGTTAATTCCGTATCACGCTCGTTAAATGCGTCGAGCATATTCCTCATCGCTTTTTCGATCTTCATGCCGGTTTCAGAGCTCATGGTTCTCTCCCCAACTAAATTTTAAAAAATCGGCCAGTTTTAAAAATAACTCAAAAAACAGAAACGGTATTTCTGATCAGGACATTAAAACCTGTCTAAACCAAATGCCTCAATTAGGAGTCCTGTCGATTTTTCGGACCAATTCACTACAAAAATAAACCCGTATGATTCTTGTACTGATTACTATCATTGTTTTAGTTTTTCAGAAAAGAAAAAACGTGGATGTTTCCCTTTAAAAAATGTCGGTTTTAAAAAGGAAACGGTATTTTCCGATCAGAACGAGGGTGAGTGTTTCAGTCTGACAGAAAATGATCCAATTTGTTTTCGTCCCAAGTCTTTACGTAAAGGCTATGCAAAAAAGTAGCAGAGAAAAAATAGAACAGGAATTTTGGCGTGCGCGGCGCGAGGATTCCCGAGTCAGCCTTTCAAACAAGAATTTTGTTGATATCAAAACCGAAAACGAAGTTCTATTTTTATTGGGAAATCTTCGGCAAAATAGCGGGCGGCCTCTGAAATTTTCGAGTATTGACCGGTATTGCGGACGATTCCCCTAAGGATGAGTTCCGTATCACCGCATATCACTTCCAATGTGGGCACGTACAAACGAGTATCTATCATGAGTCCGGCCATGACCCGGGCTGCAGCCGCGCGCATTCGAAGAGTGTGTTGGGCGGCCTCGGTTTTCAGCTTGTCTTTGGCCAGCAGGGCCTCTATTACCGTCCTGACTATCTCATCCGCCGGAGTGACGCCTGTGTCAAATACTGCGTCATAAAATTTTGGATCGGTCAAATCCTTTTTATAAACGGCATGAACAAATCCAGCCCGTTCACGATCCATATTTGTCGCAAGATTTCTGGCTGTATCTCGATCAACGGACTTCCACGCGGCTATCCTTTCTATGCGCTGTTCCATAGGCGCGACGAACCGTACACGGTAAGCGTGTGGAATGTCCTCCAAGAGGAAATTTGATCCCCTGCCTGCAAGGATGACATTGTCATGGATGCTGTGGCTGAGCATGATGCTTTGGAGCAGGGCGCAGAAGCCTTTAAATGACCAGTCATACTTTTCCCAAGTGGTTGGAGAACTCCGGTCGAATTCAAGCGCCCACTTTTCCCATCTCGCGCCTCGTTCCCGAATCTCTCCCAGTATGCATTCCTTATCGACATAGCTGTATTTTAATGTTTTGGCTATTTCGGTGCGGATTTCCCTGATTCCGCTACCTAACTGCCTGGAAATGGTCCAAATAGCCATTGAAGCCTCGCTCGTTAAGACTTTATTTCGATCAACCAATTAATACCCGTCGATTGTGGGTATCAGGACATTGTAATTCTCATCTTCAGGTCTTACAACTCCTTTTTCCACGTCAACCCAACCAAAGTTCACTAGAAACCCGGCTTGATGGCGCTACCACTCAACTAGTTCATAAGGGTGAACAATCGGTTGTTGCGCCTGACCCGTACCAACAGGATATCCGAATTATGGCTGTAAGACTTTCATGTGCGGCATTCATTGGGCCGACACTGAAAAAAGCTTGATATATTA
>CAITZA010000359.1 GCA_903896745.1 uncultured Desulfomonile sp.
CGTAATGGTTTGTCGGGAACATGTCAGTTCTGACGTTAAAGGTTTGATCATTAAAGTACCTAAAATCATTGCCGTTCTCCGGACAAAAACCTGATACGAGATGCCGGGAAGTATTTCGGCTTTTGTTGGACATTAATTGTTAGTGAATCATCTTTCATGAAATCCGATTTAACATTTCTTACAACACAGGTCTAGCAAATGGCGCCACGTCTTAACGCCCTGTTGGGAATGGGGTTCCTGATTTTACTCAGCGTAGTATTATCCACTGACAGAAAAAGAATCAACTGGATTCTGGTATGTTGGGGGATAGGAATACAGTTCTTTTTCGGAGTGATAATACTGAAAACATATCCTGAGCTTTTTTTTTCAAAGGCTCAGATTTTATTCGAGGGAATAACACATTTTGCGACGACTGGTTCACGTTTCCTGTTTGGCTCACTAGTTGACCACAAAGACCTGACCATATTGAGCATGGGCTCAGTTATTATATTTGTGAGCTCCATGATGGGTGTGCTCAACTATGTCAGGCTGCTGCCGGTCATTACGGTCGGTCTGGCAAAAATGATGAGGCGCGCCATGAAAACCTCGGGCGCGGAGACACTTGCGGCTTCCATGTTCATTTTCATGGGGATAGAAGCTTTGTCTGGGCTAAAAAATGTCTTGGGCAAAATGACCCGTTCGGAACTCTTTTCCCTCATGACCTGTTTCATGGCCACCATAGCAGGATCGGTAATGGCTGTTTATGTTGTAGTTTTTGGAGCAAACCCTGGGTATATACTCGCGGCAAGCTTCATGAATGCGCCCGCAGCGTTAGCGCTATCAAAAATCCTGGTACCCGAGACTGGCGTTCCGGAGACCTCAGGCAATGTCAGTCTCAAAGATGTTACTTCGCAAGACCACGGATTGATCGAAGCGCTTTCAAATGGAGCGCTTGACGGTCTGAAACTAACTCTGTCTGTTGCAGCCATATTGTTGGCGTTCGTTTCAGTAATACATTTGTCCAACGCAGTCCTGGGCATTATTGGGACATCCTTTGATCAAATTGGATCAGTCGTTTTTGCGCCGGTCGCATTGTTGATCGGTGTGCCATGGGTTGATTGCATGACCGCTGGAAAGCTTCTCGCAATTAAAACCGTTTTCAACGAATGGATCGCATATAGTCAGATGAAGGCTTTTGCCGCAGAAGGACAGTTGCAGTCACGCTCAATAATGATCCTGACTTTTGCTCTTTGTTCTTTCGCAAATTTTGGGAGCCTCGGTATCCTGATTGGCGGTGTTTCATCCCTGGCGCCAGATCGTACCAAAGAGGTTGCCTCGTTGGGACTCAAAGCCCTTCTGGCCGGATTGATGTCCGGCTTACTGACGGCATGTATTGCAGGATTATTGATAGCCCAATGAAATAGGCACATATCATTTAAATCTATTGGATAAAACTCCAATATTATATATCTTTCTGATCCGCCTCAACAAACATGAGATCAGTTCAAACTCCTTCCCAAACCTGATCTGGTTATAGCCTGATGGTTTGAACCCGGTTCAATTCCATTCCCGGGAGAACCGAGGAACCATTCAAAAAAAATGTTGTCTTATTAGAGTAGTCTATCGTCAAAACGATAGCCTGGCTCTATCTTTGGTCGGTTAGGC
>CAITZA010000360.1 GCA_903896745.1 uncultured Desulfomonile sp.
GCATCAGCACGAGCATGGGAGTTATGACAGGCTTTGGGACATAGGAATTTCAGGATGATGTGTGTTTTGGGTTCAGGGGCAGGCAAGGGCGTTAATTTTTTACGCCTGCGCCTGCCATTTGTTTGGTCGTGATCGGCGGTGATTGTCGCGTTTCTCGGAAGTTTTGCCGGAATGGAACCGAAATTGAAGATAGTAAATCCTGGCTCCATTCGTTAAGGATGAGAGCGCAGAGGCGGGGAGAAACCTGCCCTGGCCCTCGTGTGTTGTCATCACGGACTCGATTTGTCATCCCAGACTCGATTTGTCATCCCCGACCTGATTTGTCATCCCCGACCTGATCGGGGATCCATTTATGATGAATTGACTCTCTCCAGAGAATGACAAACCAAGACTCGCGTAGAATTCGCTTTTACTTCCTGTTTATTTCAACCAGGCTCTTTCGCAGTATCTTGCCGATTTCGCTTTTTGGAAGCGTGTCAATAAACTCAACAGTTTTTGGCGTCTTGTAATTTGCCATTCGTTCCTTGCAGTAGTCAATAATTTCCTGTTCGGTTGCGGATTGGCCGGGTTTTAGAACAACATAGGCCTTGACCCTCTCACCAAAGTGATTGTCCGGAACCCCAATTGCGCACGCTTCCAGAATCTTGGGGTGACCAAACAGGACTTCATCAACTTCACGCGGGTAGATATTGAATCCTCCGGATATGATCATATCTTTTTTTCGGTCAACGATGGTGAAGAATCCTTCTTCATCAACTGTGGCGATGTCTCCAGTAAGAAACCATCCGTCCCTGAATGCGGCGGCATTTTCCTGGGGCCGGTTATGATAACCTTTCATGACCTGAGGACCTTTTACACAAAGCTCACCGGGCTTTCCAAATTCCAGGATTTCCTTGCCGGGATCCTCTATATCAACCAGTTTCGCATCGGTGTTGGGGATTGGAAGACCAATGCATCCGGGTTTAACCTTTCCACCGTAGGGGATGGCATGAGTACATGGAGAGGTTTCAGTAAGCCCATAAGCTTCGGAAATCAGAATTCCGCTCACAGCCTCAAATCCCTTGATTATTTCCATGGGCAATGGCGCAGCGGCAGACAGGCATGCCTTGACGGATTTCAGGTTGTACTTCCCTGTGTCCGGATGGTTGATAATTGCATTGAACAGTGTGGGAACCCCGGGAATAAATGTGACCTTATGTTTCTGGACAGCCTTTAGAATGGCTAGGGCCTCGGGCTTCGGAATGAGTACATTTAGCCATCCATAGGAAATGGACATATTCATGACCGCAGTAAGACCATAAGAGTGAAAGAACGGAAGGCATCCCAGCACTGTTTCCTTATCTCCAAGCTGGTCAAGGACCCATGCCCTCGCCTGCTGACAGTTTGATGACAGATTCCTGTGCGTAAGCTCAACTCCCTTGGAAATTCCGGTTGTGCCTCCTGTGTACATGATTATTGCGGTCTGATCCATTTCGGCTGGATAGTTTTCGGGCGTCCCGGCGTTTTTGCTTAACAGATCCGTGAATTCATGGACATGTTGATGTTTTGGGGTTTTAAGGTAAAAGTCCTTCTTGAGGTACGGGAAAAGCTGTTTTAGCGGAAAGGGCAGATATTCATTGATATGGCATGAGACGATGTTTTTTATTTGTGTCTTACCCATCAGGTTCAGCACCCGTGGAACAAGGGTATCCATACATATTACACAACTACACCCGGAGTCCCTTAATTGAAGCTCCAGTTCCCTGTCCGTGTAGAGTGGGTTGTTTGGCACAGCTATGGCGCCTATCCGGAAGGCGCCGTAAATTCCGACCACTGTCTGTACCAGGTTGGGTAAAAGCAATCCGACCCGATCTCCAGGCCCTACGCCAAGGCTTTTCAAGCCCGAGGCAAAACGGGAGACCATTGCGTCCAGCTCTTTGTAATTGATGACTTTCCCCTGAAAAAGAAGAGCGGGGTTATTCGGAGTCCTGGAAGCCGTGTTGGTAAGCGAGAAATGTAAGGGAATATCTTCTAAGTCAATAGTCGCCGGAACGCCGGGGGCATAAGATTTTAGCCATATTTTTTCCATTGCGGTTTCCTCGATAAAACAATTTATTCCTAAACAGGCAATCAACTTTGGAAATTATCTCACATTCGGCTAATAATGGCGCCATAAAAAATGTTTTTTCGCTGCAGACATTAATGGAATTGTCATGTCCGGCACAATTTCCAGTCAGCCGTCACAGGGCGCCGGGAGGATTACAGCAATGCCTCGATGGGAAAGGGCCGCCTACTGGTTCATGATAATTTTTTCGGCCGTTGTGAGTTTTTTCGAGATACATGTATTTCGGAATTTTATGGTCGATGACGCTTTCATAACCTTGCGATATGTAAGGAACGCGCTTGCTGGCAACGGCCTGGTTTATAACACAGGTGACAGGGTTGAAGGTTTTACGAGTCCGTTACATGCTCTGCTGACCTTCATTCTGGGTCTGTTTAATCCTGACCTGGTTCTTTCATCCAAATTACTGGGTGTATTTTCGTTTCTCTTCATTCTGGGAGTTTTATGCCTATGGCGCTCCAGAAGAAGCTCCCATGACTTGATTGGTCTGCCTGAATTCGCAGTCACATTTTCAATTGTGGCTACTTCGTTCTCTCTGACTTTTTTCTCTGTGACAGGAATGGAGACGATATTATTTTCGCTTTTGACGCTATTGGTATTTCTGGACGCTACACGATTCCAAATAAGATTCAGATCGATTTTCACAATTTTTGCCGCGTTTTTATGCAGGCCCGAGGGCATAATTTTCGGGCCATGGCTACTCCTGGCAACGTTCATAAAGAGGAGGTCAGAAAATGATCCTGTTACACAAAAATCCGGATTTCTGTCTTGCTTCAAACCGGCCGAAGTTCTCAATATCTGCGTTTTTATGTCGTTTGTGTTTGCATTTGAATTCCTGAGGTGGATGTATTACGGGGAATTTTTTCCGAATACTTTTTATGCCAAGGCCCCGTGGACCATGGAATCTGGAACCGCTCACTGGAGCATGAAGGGAATGGGTTCGATAGCATATTTTTTTTCGGTCTCAGGTGGGGCGCTCGGAATCCTTCTTTTTGGGGCCGCCCTTTTCAGGAGGGGAAACGCCCGTGGGATTCTTTTGCTAGTGGCCGCATTGACGCTTGCGCAACTGTGTTTCCAGAAATATGCGGGGAGCGACTGGATGGTCGGATCTCGATATTTTATCACCGTTCTACCCGTATGGGCAGTGGGAATAGGGATTTCCCTTTTCGTTCTGAATGTTCTGACCCCCCTCCTTCCGCCCGTCAGATGCGCCGTAGTTTGTTTGAGCGTATTTGCGATAGCGCTCACTAACCTTTCGGATACCAGCCAGTTTATTCGGAATATTGATAAATATCCGAACAATGTGCAAACATCGGTTGGGCTGACGGAAATAGGCGCCTGGATAGACCGGAACGTGCCCAGGGATTTCAGGATCAGAAACTGGCGCATCGGCGCCATTGGTTACTATTGCGACAATCCGGTCATTGACACATGGGGACTGGTGGACAGGGAAATAGGAAGATTAAGGTTCCACGCTTCTTCAGAGTCTGAGGGTAACACTCTGGTGAAAGCTCACATAGCCGGAATGAAGCCGGAAATCGTTATTACGAAAGTTGACGTGGGGCGGGAATCCGGCGAAAAAGGTTATAAGCTTGTTCACGAGGGCAGAAATGGAAGTGAACTCATTGGTGTGCTGGTTAGAAGCGACCTTGCGCATCTGGTTAAACAGAGGAATATCCCATAGTGATGACAATCCGGAGTCTTCAGATATGTCGGCGCCAAAACCACCCATAGATTCTTTCACATCGGAGATAGCCCCTCAATGCCAACATTTTATTAAAATTATTATTCTGACATTATCTGACCGGACAAGTCTCCCGGTAGGGTTCGGGGAATCAGGACGCAACTTTTACAGGTAAATCACTGAGATGCAACAGATAAGCCACAATGTGACGCTTGCCATCAGGGGATAGTCTTTCAGCAACAGGTCCGTCGGCGCCCCGCCCATTTTCATGTGGTATATGAGATAAATATATCTGAAAATTCCATAAGCCACAAAGGGAACGCTAATCATCATCCTGTCTGAACGCATGTCCCCTGATTTTCCCAATACGGCGTAAAGACAATAGAAAATAAACGTGGATGTTGTTACCGTCTGGAGTAACTGGTCGATAAAACCGATACTATAGCTCTTCAGTACAGCTCGATGGGTGAATGCTTCATCGCCAAGAGAAATCACCTCATGCCTTCGTTTTCCGAGCACAAGGAGTGTGGCTATGGAGAATGTGCATAAGAGGAGCCAGCTCGAAAGCTGTACATCAACAGAAACGCCTCCGGCAAAAACTCGAAGAAGAAAACCGAACGCTACCGATAGCACGTCAATGATGACCAGGTTTTTCAGCTTCCAGGAGTAGATCAGGTTCAGTAGAGTGTATGCCGCAAAAATCCACAGAATTGATAATGATAAACCAAAACATCTCGAAGTAATCAATATTCCCAAAACAAGCATACCGGCGAACATGAACGCTATTGCGGGGGATATTGCGCCTGAAGCCAGGGGTCTATCCCTTTTTAACGGATGGATTCTGTCTCTTTCTCTGTCCATGTAGTCATTAATGATGTAGGTGACAGAAGACGCCAGACAAAAGCCTATCGTAGCCCCGGCCGCCAGAAATGCTTCCTGAGGGACAAACATCCTGCCACTGAAGATCAGGGGCATCAACACAAAGCCATTCTTGATCCACTGGCTTGGACGCATCAGCCTGACAAATGACCGCATCAGATTTCTATTCGATTCCATCCTGGAAAAGCAAATACGACATCTTTTCGGAATTGACGAGATCGGATTCTTGTGGCGCTTTTGAGCTGCCTGTTATACCTCGGTCTCGCAAATGACAGGTATTTTGAGGGCTAGACCCCTGGTGGTCTCGCCCTCGACGCTGAGGCCTCCAACCCGCTCAGGGTTTGGAGCGTTTCCAGATATGCGAAATGAAGCCTGTCCCCTCTTTCGTGGTAAAATCCTTGGGAGTCGTAGATGCGCTCGGATCAAACGCAAACTTGAACACGTCATTTCCGTCGAATTCATAAATTCCCACAATGGTCTTGCCTGCGCTTGGGCCACTTTTTCGGACCAAGTGAAATTCTTTAGGGCTTTTATCAGTAACGATCTTTACGATTTCGAAAAATATCGTTTCGTTGTGCTGGTGAGGGGCAATCATTTCTCCCTGGTTCCCCTTGTAGGTGATTTTGGTATTTTTCACGTGGTCATCAGAAATCTTCTTTCCATCCTTTTCCCCTGCCACCAGAACCCAGGCTCCCTGAAACTTGTCCAGTTGAGGGGCGATGTCTGAAGCAATAACCGTACAAATGAATGCAGACATGGTGAGGGCTACGGCCAAGAATCCTACTGCAAACAATCTTGAGTTAACACGCATGGTTCACCTCTCCTTTGTGTTTTGAAAACAGAACATGCCAAGGTTCAACCAAGAAGTCAATCTGGATTTTTTTTAATAATACGGTAGGTTATGCGGAGTCGTCAGGCCTTTCAGATCGGCGCCGGCAATTGACCTTGCAAAAGAAGTTCAAGGGGTGTTTGCCGGAAAAAATTTTCGGCTGTTGTAACCTATGAACCCGAACATCCATGGGTTTTCCCCTTTGGAAACCTATTGTGTGCGTCAAAGGCCGTTATTTGAAGACAGGAATGTTTTTTGGACGGTAACCGGCTATAAATCGCGACTTTCAGATATATGGACACCAAAGTAGCAAATACAGATTCCCGAGTAAATCCTGACGAGCTTTCAAAAAACGCTATGATTTTCAGCGCAGTTGGTATATTGGATTCACAGATCAATTTCTGCAACTTACTGATTCGCCTCGAGTATCAAACCATCCCGAACGAGGGAGGTAACTATGCAAAAGCGCTCTAAGTCCGCCGACAAGTCCGGTAAAAAAACAAAATCCAATTCCACAAAAAAGAAGAATAAGCCTTTTCCCGAATTCACCATGCCAATGGAGGCATTGGATGAAATGGGAATCAGAGTGAGCGTATCAGGCGACGCGTCTCTTTCCGGGAAAGTCGAACGCTGTGTTACAGAGGAACTCAAGACTGTGCCGGACATCATAGTGACCGATCGCGACCCGGATTTCTGGATTGACATCGTTTGCCAACATGACAACTCTAACGGTTTTTGCCTTTCTTATTTCATCGCAACAATGCTTCCCATGCCTGAGGAAGAGGTGGCTGACGACCTTTATATTTTCGAGAAGGAAATGGTGACCGATTTTATGAATAAACTGTGCTCAATCTTCATTCATCAAATCAAGGTGGGTCCTATGGATACCCTGGAGGACGCAAGCAAGGAAATTGCGAGGGAATTCGAGGAAAACCTGCTCGATGACCCCCTGGTTTGGCACAATGAGATCGGCGCTGATATCTTGTGACAATCTGGTTTGATCTTTCAGATTTTCGGGAAATTTCAAGCTGAAAAAGAGTAAAAAGTTGTAATGGCCGTATTAGTGGTATCGTGGCCGAGGCCTTACGAAATCAAGGTTAAAACCGCCAAACAATAGGATTCAAAAAATGGGACCCGAATATTTCTGGATGCATGGAATGTGGTTTTTTCCCATGGTGATTCCAGTAGTCATGCTTATTGTCATGCTGGTCATGCTTTATTTGTTGTTTGCCAAGGGATCATTCAAGACGCCTTTCCAGCCACATGGAAAGAATGCTGAAGGTGGGCCAGATTCAGAAAACCCCCTGGACATTCTTAACAGGCGATATGCCAGGGGCGACATCTCCAGGGAGGAATACGAGAGAATAAAAAGAGATATTTTGAGCTAGAGGCGGGTGAGAAATTAGAATAAGTTTGTCTCCTGAAAACAGGGACGGATTGAAAACGGCAACATCGATAAATATTCCAGAGGCGCCATAAGCCTTGGCGTGTTCTTCAGGTTCCCCACCGGAAAAGACGGTCTGATGGCGCTTGACTATGACAGGGATGTTTTAGAGACCATTCCGGACAAAAAATGCCTGACTGCTTTTGCGGAGTCGGAAACGCGTTTTGACTGGGCGAAATCCGTGAAGGAGAAAGCGATCTGGAGGTTGGTGGCGGCTACGTGGTTGATTGCATGGTAGCCGCCACACTTATCGGCACGGACGGTCGGGTGGTGAAACCCAACGGAGGGCTGATGATGGCCGACCAGGGTCTAACCACCGATATCGCGCAAGATACAAAATTTACGAATCGGCACATATGTTTAAGAAAGGTGTAATTGAAAAACGATGGAAAACCAGAAACAGGATATATCTGAGGCGATGGAAAAAAGTTTTGATGTAGGTCTTTTTAGTCCTCAGGATGCAGATGGTGTTATTCGTCTTTTCCGCGCCGTTCACGGCGAGGACTATCCTATCAAAATATTTTACGATCCTGCTCAACTGATCAAAGCCAACGATGAAGGAGACTACTACAGTACGGTCGCCAGGTCCATGGACGGAGAGATCATCGGCATTCACAATCTTTTCCGCTCTGCGCCTAGCCCGGATGTCTACGAATGGGGAGTAGGTCTGGTTCTCAAGGAATTCAGAAGCAAGGGTGTTTCCGCAGCAATCGAAATATTCATGATGAAGCATGTAATACCCAGGCTGGGGATGCATACTGTCTTTGGCGAACCGGTAACAAACCATGTCAGCATGCAGAAAAAAGGGGTCGAACACGGTTACCATGTCACGGCACTGGAAGTGGGGTTGATGCCTGGAGAGGCCTATTCGGGCGAGGGGGTGACTTCCGCCAGAGTCAGCACTTTGCTGTTTTTCAGGGTCTACCGGAATATTCCCCAGGACATTTTTCTGCCAGCTCCCTATGCAGAAGCGCTACAACATATGTATGAAGAATTCTCGGAAGGCCGAACCTTTTCCGGAGCAACTTCTCCTTTACCCACCCAGAGCATTTCACGAACCAGAATGGATATTTTCGATTTTGCCAAAGTTGCCAGAATAGCTTTTCACGATGTCGGCGCTGACTTCGCCCAAAAAATTGATCAACTGGAATCAGAGGCGGTAAAAAGAGGTTCGTCAGTAATTCAGGTATGGTTCAAACTCACTTCACCCTGGGTAGGTGAAGTTGTAAAAATACTTCAGGGCAGAGGTTATTTTCTAGGGGGTTTACTTCCCCAGTGGTTTGACGATGATGGAATGC
>CAITZA010000361.1 GCA_903896745.1 uncultured Desulfomonile sp.
TCTGACGAGACGCAGGCTCTCACATCACGTTTATCCAGATCAGTTCGCGCCCGTCTGGCAGAGGCTAGAACCAACCTTAATGCTCTGGCCGGCAAGATTGATAACCTGAGTCCCCTTAAGGTTCTTGCCAGAGGATATTCAATAACTTTTCGGCTTGAAGACGGAAAAACCGTAACGGATTCGGAGGCCGTGGAACTTGGTCAGGATCTCAGACTGAAACTTGCCAGAGGTGAGCTGGTTACCCGTGTTACAGAAAAGCGCTCCTAGCATCTGCGGGATGTTAAGCTCGACGAGATGAGGAAAAGTATGACCGTAAAAATTGATACCCGGGAAATTTTGGATTTCATGCTGAACCTTTCTGCAATCGCCGGTGAAATCCTGATGTCCCACTTTGCCCATGAATTGACAGTGGAATCCAAGGATCATCGTGTTGGCGGAATTGACATAGTGACGAACGCCGACAAGGCGGCCGAGGACGCCATAGTTTCCGGAATTCGCGACAGATTTCCAGATCACGACGTTATGGCCGAAGAAACGGAGCGACAGGTTAGCGGTTCGTCCTGGCTATGGGTCATTGACCCGCTTGATGGAACAGTAAACTTTGCTCATAGCTATCCCCACTTTGCGGTTTCCATTGCATTGATGGAAGAAGGCGAGATCGTCGCTGGTGTGGTGAGTGATCCGCTCAAAAAGGAAACCTATCATGCCGTGAGAGGGCTAGGGGCTTTTTTAAATGATCGAAGGATAAGTGTTTCCAAAGCGACTACCCTGAATCGCAGCATTATCGGAACAGGTTTTCCTTACGACAAGGCGTTTACTTCTGATAATAACCTGACAGAATTTTCGAGGGTATTGCCCAAGGTTCAGGGCATGAGAAGGCTGGGATCAGCAGCTCTGGATTTGGCCTACGTGGCGTCTGGGCGCCTCGATGGTTTTTGGGAACTCAAACTAAAACCATGGGACATTGCAGCGGGAATCCTCATAGTGGACGAAGCGGGAGGCTGTGTAACGGATCGGTTTGGCGACGGAATGGATTTGGGCAGCCCCAGCATTCTGGCGACAAACGGTCTCATTCATACAGACATGATCAGGACATTGAACATGCCTGAACCGTTATGATGTTCAACGCTACCCTGTCCACAATCATTCAGGACATGCATCGATGGAATTCGCGCCTGGAAGTGGAGGGCTGTGGCAATAATTGAGTTCCGAAAGGGATCGGATGAATTGTAAAAAGGGAGTTAGTTCTTGGACAACAGGGAAATAAAAGGATTTGCGCGCGATATGGGCGCGGATTTGGTAGGCGTTGCCGATCTGGCCTTACTGGAAGGTATACAGACCGAACCCACGGATCTCTTAAAGAATTACAAGCGAGCCATAAGCATTGGGATTCGCCTGGCGGATGGTGTCATAGAGCCGATTGAAGACAGGCCGACAGCCCTGTATCAGCAGCATTACCTGAAAGTTAACGCTTTACTGGACGACATCGCCTTGCGGGTATCGCAATACATACAGCAGAACAAGGCGGTGGCGTTACCAATCCCGGCTTCACAGCTACTGAACAGGGAAGAATGGTTTTCCTACATTTCTCACAAGGCGATTGCAATCGCAGCGGGAATTGGGTGGCAGGGTAAAAGCCTTCTTGTGGTTAGCCCTGAATATGGGCCAAGGATTAGACTTGTAACGGTTCTGACAGACCTTTCGTTAAAACCCGACAAACCGATCAGAAATCGTTGTGGAAAATGCTCTTCCTGCACTGACGCCTGCCCGGTTCAGGCAATCAAAAATGTTAATACCAAATGGCATTATTCGGACAGGGATGAGGCGCTTTTTTTCGAACGATGTGTTGAGCGAGTAACAAAAAACGCAGTTGAGCTTCCCTTCATCGAGAGCCCGATTTGCGGCGTTTGTATCAGGGCTTGCCCCTGGGGGGCAAGAAAAAGAGGGCGTGGGCTGAACGGTAACGAAAATAGTTATTAGAGACAAAAACAATAATGCTCTGTGAGATGTGGTTCCGACAGGACTATAGTGGGAATTTCATCGTCTGCGGATGCGTCAAGAGGCCGTAAGGAATGGATTCGAGAAACAAGGCGGGCGATCTTTACTGGGAAGTTGTGGAAACGAAAGAAGTTGGAGCTTACAATCTGTTCTCGGTTAATATTAACAGAAGTCGATCTCCTAGGACGGGAAAAGAGCATGAATTTCAGGTCTTGAGTTCCCCTGACTGGGTTGCGGTGATTGCGTTGACGAAAACGAATGACGTCATATTGGTGAATCAGTATCGTCATGGGACTTCCAGGCTGTCACTCGAACTCCCGGGGGGGTTGGTCAAACCCGGGCAGACTCCGGAACGAAGCGCGCGTGAAGAACTGGAAGAGGAAACGGGTTTTCTGGCGCCACATTTTGAATGTCTGGGGTCTATGTATCCATTACCAGCGCTTTTTACCAATAGATTTCATGTCTATTTTGCGCCGAACGCGGAGCCGCGTGGAACCTTCAATCCTGATGAGACGGAGGAACTGCAAACAATCCTGGTTCCCGCCCCGGAAATAAGACAATACATAAAGAGTGGCAGGATTGATTGTGGCATCATGATAGCAGCGCTCAACTACGGCATGGAAAAAATCGATAGATTGTTTTGAGAAGTCTGATGCGTTCAGACATGAAGTTTGCCCAGAAAGTTGTAAAAATTTAAGGGTTAGGGGTTACTCAGGACTTCTTGTCAACCGGATTGGAGTCAGTAGCGCCTTTGGCCCCCTTGAACTGCGCCTCTGGGGTGACCTCCGAGTCTTTTGGGCCCTTTTGGGATTCTTCTTCAACAGAATTTTCGAGGAGTTCCGCATAAAAATCCGGACCGGATTTTTCTCCAGTCAGTTTCAAAGATTCCCTGTCGATCGTTGGCGCCGTGGCTGGATCTTGCGTCGGCCTCGCCGGTTCATAGTTCCTGCTTCTTGATGGTGGAGCGTCCAGGTCTATGCTATCCTTAACGTCAACCGCCATGCGCTGAATTTCCCTGAATAGTTTTCCTACAACCCTCGCTGTTTCCGTTAACTGGCGCGGCCCCAGAAAAATCAGGCCTACCAGAATGATTAAGCCCATTTCCCACATCGATATTCCAAACACTTGAATTCTCCAGAAAAAATTGCGTTAAACCGACTTGCTACAAGTTATTATATCCATAATCCCAATCATTTTGTTCAGAAACACCCCAACAGGCATGATGCTCAAACAGACGCATCAAACTCTGAAACATCCGTCGATGAAACAAAAAACATGGTTAAATGTGGCTGACCGTCATGAAATGACTAAAGCTCTCCCTCTGTGCTAAAAACCTTGTCAACCGAGAAGAAGTCCACGTAATAAGGACCGCCTCCCCAACTTTCGATCAATAATGACACATTGCCAATTAAGGCATCAAGGCGGTTGTCGGGGGATGTGAATCCCGTTTCCGTATCCACGAGTTTTTCCATCCAGTCCAACGCGTCCGAACGAAGACATATTTTCACTTCAAATCCCTGCCCGGCCTTGATCAGTATCACCTGCCCGCAATGATCGTCCTCAGCGAGTGAATCAGGGTGTTTGATGTCGTACAACTCCACGTCATGTCCCCTGATTATCCGGATCAATTCCACCCGTCTCATTTCCTGATCAAACAACTGTTCTGAAATTTCGAGGCATTCCGGACAAAATATCGCGTTCTCTTCCGGAAAGGTAGCTTCCGCTATTCCACAAACCTTGCAAACAGGGTTGATGAAGTTTTCAGACATGCGCAATCTCCATTCCCGAGCATCTCAAGGCATCGGCTTTTTTATCACAACGCAGATGAAGTTTGTCACAATCTACTTGATAATGACGTTTGGGGCTATATAATTCATTCGTTCGATGGCTCCCCGACCTCGCGCCCTAACCGAAAGGCTCCGTAGTCTCAGGCTGTCGAAGATCGCAAATTCCATGGATGATGCGATTTTATCACCTCGTGGAAGTTCTGAAAAGGAGAACATTTTGCCGGGATATATCATTCATCTCATTCTGGTTATCACCGTAATGACTGCGCCATTTGCATTCGGAGCTGATGGACCAAGGATAGAATTCGACAGGTTGCGGCATGATTACGGAAAGATTCTTTACGGCGCCACGGTTTCTGCGGAATTCCCTTTTGTCAACAAGGGTAATAAGACCCTCGTAATCAAGAACCTTCATGCTACCTGTGGATGCACAAAAGCCGTGGAAGGAACCCGTGAAATACCACCCGGTGGATCGAGCAAAATTACTTCATCATTTGATACTGTAGGTCTAAAAGCCGGACGAAAAGAAAAAAGTATTATGGTCAGCACAAATGATCCTGACAACCCTGTGATCAAGCTGATCCTGCTGGCTGACGTAATAAGAGAAATCACCGTTGATCCCCCAACCCTTGGGAAAAAGACCTCCGCCGCATCCCAGTCCGTCAGTTTTCCTGTTAAAATATCGAATGCGTCAGATCAGACCTTTAATGTTACAGGAATCAAGACCATGCCCGGAGAGCCTTCAGCCAATCTCAACCCCCCAAAATTTACCGTAGGGCCACACAAGGAAGCCCCGTTTGACATAGAGCTAAAGCTGGAACCAGACCCTAACCGCTCTTTCTATTCAGGAAAGCTGGATTTGCTCACAGATCATGCCAGGGAGTCCGACATAGAACTAAAATACCTCATTCAGATTGAAAGAACCAATTGAAACTCGACGTAACCCAATGGATGATTTCAGGCGCAACTTTTTTTGCCGCGCCTGACATTCTTCATTCATGACTGCCGGCGCTCATTATGGTAGGTCTTGCGACATTTTCAGGAGCGTTGGATGTATCCTCTTCACGCCTGGTTTCCCCGCCGTAACGACGCCCTCGCAAGTTGTTGATGAATCGCAGGGTCTGATCAATTCCATATTTCCACGCGACTATTATTATCGCTGAAGACATGGCTAGCGCCATGACTGTCAGGGTCAGCAACATATAACCTATCCATTTACCCCCCAGGCTCTCAGGAGATAATGGCAATATGAAGAGCAGCAGGATAAAGAAAGATTTCGGCAATGGTCCGATGGCCTTTAACAAGGTCTGCACGCAGTCAAGCAATTTCATGAGGATACTGAAAACTGTCCATATCAAACCAATCCCGAAAATGACCAAAGTGCTCAATCTGGCCATTAGTATGACGGTTGATGAAACTTCGAGACCGGAAAATAGAAAATTTAACTGAAAAAATCGCTCTAACTGTCCCATTAATTCCCATACTGCCTGCATTGTATTTCACCCGTATATGTCCTTCATTCTCAATGTTTACAATAAACCATTTTAATTCAGTATTATATATTCGTTACATAAGGTTATTTGTGCATATTATGATTCAATAATCAAGACAATCATCATAATTGTCGATTAATAATGAAATCAAAAATAGAGGCTACTCCAGGTTTAGTTGACAAAACTTGCACATAGCCATAGACTTTTAACTGACGGAACGGTTCCATACAGCGTCATTAAAGAATTGAGCATTCCATGCGGATTATTGACAAGAGCGCTTTAGGGATTTTTTTTGGGGTCATGGTACTCGCAGTATTTCTGATTTTCACCGTATCGTGTGGTCAAAATGAGGTGAAATCGACTATCGAGCAGGTTCGGAGGCTTCTGGACCAGGGCAGGATACACTCTGCGCTGGAGATGCTGGAGGGGCTATTAAAAGATGAGCCGTCTAATCGCCAGTTATTGAGCGTGCGGGCAAAAGCCAGGGAGAGGGCTTATGATCTGGACGGCGCCCTGGATGACTACAATAGTATTGTCGATGTTGATCCTGATAATCCGGAAATTCTTGAATTGCGCGGAAAGATCAAAATAAAGCTGCGTGACTTTGACGGCGCGGAGGAAGATCTTGAGCTGGCAAATCAAAAAAAGCCAGATTCTCCGTCCATCATTTCTTCGCTAGGTCTGGCTCACTTTTACAAGGCTGAGTTTGAGGAAGCCCGCAGGTTGTTCGACTTGGGGGCCTCATTGGATGAAAGGCACGACGGGCCCTATTTTGGAAGGGCGGCCATTTATGTCGAAGAGAATGATTATCAGTCGGCAATTGAAGAAATGAACAAGCTGCTCAAAATTTCGCCGAAAAATGCTCAGGCCCTTTTGCGACGTGGATTTTCATATTTAAAGAACAGCGAGCCAAATAAGGCGCTGATCGACTTTGACAAGGCCCTCGAATATGATCCTGACCTCAAGGAAATTTACTGGTACAGGGCTGAGGCCTACAGATGCCTGAATGAACCTAAGATGGCGCTGAAAGATTATGAAAAGGCCGAGCAGGTCGATCCTGACGATTCCATACTTTTTCTCAACCAGGGCAGCATGTTGATCATGATGGGTAGATATAACGAGGCTCTGGAAAAGCTGCGGCGATCAATTGTTCTTGATCCGGATAATCCGCTTCCTTACATCAACAGGGCCGCGCTTCAACTTCAGACCGGAAACATACTGGCTTCCCTATCCGATGTTAACAAGGCTCTTGAACTGCGCAGTGACGACCCTCAATTGCTTACGAAAAGGGCCTATATATTCAAATTGATGGCCCGACAGGACAGGGCTCTGGAAGACCTGGACGAGGCTCTCAGGCTCGACCCGGAGAATCTGGAAAGTCTTTTGCTCCGGGGAAGCCTTTATTTCAATCCCGAGCAGCTTGAAAGATCGATTACTGACCTCACCAAAGCTGTTGACCTGTTTCCTGATGAGCCATCAGCCTACCAGTTGCTGGCGGAAGCTTTTCTGAGAAAAGGCGACGGACAAAAGGCGATGGAGTATTCCGAACTGGCTCTGAAAAAGGAGTCCTCATTTGTTCCGGCGCTGATAACAATGGGGGACATTCTCATGTCGGGAGGCCAGACAGACAGGGCTATAGAAGCTTACTCTAAGGCGCTGAACATTGACCAGAACCATTTCGAAGCCAGGCTCAAGCGGGCAAAGCTTTATCTCGAACTGGAAAATCATGCCGGCGCACTCACGGACCTGGAATATGCGGCAAAGGTTTACCCTTACAGTGGGGAAGTCTATCAATTAAGAGCCATTTGCTACGAAGTTCTCGGAGAATCGGAAAAAGCCAGGCAGGACACATGGAAAGCCAGGGTATTTGTTCACCGGTGATGAAACAATGTCAATGAAAGTGGGCGTGACGGGTTTTTAAGGCCCGTCACACCGTTTTAGCGAAAGTAGCTCAAACAACTATGAGAGGTTTCTCTCGTCGATAATTCTTCGCGCTTTTCCTATGCTTCGTTCGATCGAATCGGGCGCCAATATTGTTACAGGGACATTGATCCCGATTACCTGATGTATTCTCTCTGAAATTTTTCGGGCCACCTCGTCAGTTTTTTGCTGACCTTGCCTGTAA
>CAITZA010000362.1 GCA_903896745.1 uncultured Desulfomonile sp.
CTGAGTAGTTTTGTATCTCTTAATCCCGCGTCGGAAACGAGTCTCGATATTTGGGCCCCACTCTCTATGGCCCTCTCGGAAGCGTTCTGATAGAAAGCCTGTGCGATAAACAGGGCTGACTGCAGGGAATCTTCAACCTGAGCGGTGAACCAGCTTTCGATTGTGTTATGCAATACACCGGCGCTGGCTATAAAGAGGACTACGGTAGGGATTAGCGTCAAAGCTACGAGCGCAAGCGTGAGTCGTGTTTTGAGGTTGGAGCCGAGAACCTTTCTGCGTCGCTCAAAAACAAGCTTGAAGAAATTTCTGATTAGAAAGAATATTACGAGAATCAAAAGCAGCGTTACCACTGTCAACAAACCAAACAGGAGCAAATGGCTTCCCAGAGGAATGTGTTCCGATGATCTGGCTACTTCCGATTCGTAGTAAAAAATGAGGCCAATCAGAATGGATGCGGCCACGGCCACAACTATTTCCCGCCTTCTCTTTTGACTTTCAAACTCATCAGGATAGTTTTTTTTCAAGACGACCGGCCTTCCATTTCTTCGAGTGAATCATCTTCGACAACTATGACCGAGACCTGGATTGAACACAAGTCATTATGCTGTGCAGTTAAGGATAACAACTTTTCATGCCCATTTTTGCGACAGTTGACACCAGGGTAAAAATGCGCGTAATTACAAGGGTGAAAAGAGTCAGGTTGACAGATTGAAATTATACCCTGAAAAACAATCAAATGTTTATTTAATTGTGGGACTTGGAAATCCCGGGCCAGCATACGCCAACAACAGGCATAATCTCGGCTTCATGGCGCTAGATAGCATCGCCCGATCTAACGCTCTATCATGGAAACTGTTAAAAGGAACCTATGAAACCGCTCAGATTCGGTTATCAGACCAGACAGTTTTCCTGTTAAAACCTTTAACGTTTATGAACGTTAGCGGTCGGGCGGTAGCCCATTTTACGTCAAGGAAATTCGTTGACTTCCAAAACATTATTGTGGTCCATGACGACATGGATTTGGGTTTTGGGAAAATAAGACTAAAAAGAGGCGGAGGCGATGGTGGCCACAGGGGTGTAAGATCTATCGTGGATTCACTGAGGTTCAAGGATTTTATCCGGATAAGAATGGGTGTTGGCAGACCTCCTGAGGGAGTTTCGGCGGAAGCCTACGTCTTGGATGATTTTAGGGACAAATTTGAAAAAGAAATATCGAACAACTTGTCAGTAACGGTGTCTCTGCAGTGATGTCCGTAATCAGCATGGGTCTCGAAAAAGCGCAACAAAAGGTTAATCTACTGAGCCTGTCACTAACTCAAACTGATATGAGTCCAGATTAACTATTTTTTCTTGCCTATTCAACGCTCATGTAATACAGTAACTGACTTAAACTAACCGACTGTGTAAACAGGGGGTATTGCAACAATGAGTGATACTATGGTGAGTGAGGACAATGCTCCACTCCGAAAACTATTTCGTCCGGTAATCAAAGCTTTAAGGACCGCATACATTCAGGGCACGACGGTAGTGAAACTGATGCCGTCGGAGAGAGCCATTCAGCTCTATTACAAATACCGCAAGAAAAGCTACGATTTGCAGTGGTCTATGGATCCGGGCTACAGAAAAGGTCTAAAAAATCTTGTTGACTTGGTCATCGAACAGGGTGACATGGTTCTGGATGTTGGCTGTGGCACGGGTTCGGCAACCATAGTGGCTGCAGATAAGGCCAAAGAAGTTGTCGGCATCGATCTTTCACCCGATATGATTGAACTTGCGATCGAAAAGGTCAACAAGAAGCGTATTGAAAATACGTGCCTTTTCGCGACATCAGTTGAGGGATATTGCCCTGAACTACCCTTTGACAAGGTTATAAGCTCGTTCATGATTCCTCACGTCAAACCTCATTTTAGACCAGCAATTTATTCCTGTATGTTCAACTTCCTGAAACCCGGGGGAACGGTAGGTCTATTCGGGTCGCGCGGGGAAGTATGCGACGTTTATGAAACGAGGAAGGAAATTGAGGAAAACCTGACAAGGGCTGGTTTTACCAATATTGAACTTCATGATGTATATGACATATACAGAATAGCAGTCGCTAGGAAACCGCTATAATAAACCGGAAGAAACATTAAATACAAAAGCCCCGCCAGGCGCCTGACGGGGCTTTTGTATTACAGGATGCGCAAGCCCCTGCTTTATTTAGAAATCCGGGGTTAGCACTATTCTTCTTGTCAATCCACCACCGTGGGCATCCTTGAAAGCCTGCTGGATAGTAGACATTGGCCTGGTTTCCAACAGACGGTCTATTTCAATTTTTCCAGACTGAACCATCTCCAGCACTTTGGGATAATACTTCGGCAGACAACCCCATGTCCCAATAATATCCGCATCAAATGCCATGAGCTTGGAAATCATATACTGGTTTTTCTGCATTCCAAACCCTACTACCACCAGTTTTCCAATAAAGCCCAACAGCCCTAGAGCGATGTCCTGAGCAGCCCCTACTCCTGTGCATTCAAAAATTTTCCAGCCTACGTTGTGCTTCACGCCGGCTTGCTTGGCTATGGCCTTGAATTCTTCCTGAATGGCCTTGAAGTCCTTGTCCTTGGTATTTATCACGTAGTCTGCGCCCAATTCCAGCGCACGTTTGAGTTTGTCCTCATGTCTGGCCATACCTACTATGGGACCTGCTCCAAAAGCCTTGGCCACCTGAGCCATATAAACCCCAACACCTCCTGTGATTCCCAAAATCAGGACCGGATCATTCGGCGCCAACTCAGCTCTCATCGCCGCCTGATATGGAGTTGTCCCAGCATCCGCTACTACCGCATAATTCTCGAGGGGCCTTCCCTGGAGGTCTTCAATTACACAAAGGTCTTCCGCAGGGACGGGAATATGACTAGAAAATCCACCGTATATGCCTAGTGAATTTCC
>CAITZA010000363.1 GCA_903896745.1 uncultured Desulfomonile sp.
GTTTGCAGAAAATTCGTGGCTGAAAGGGGTTGCTACAAATGTTCGAGCTATTTTTCAACCCAGTCTGAAGATCAAGCCCAAAAGAAATGCGCACGGATGGGTTACAGCGAACCCAACTATTTTGGTTCCGTTCAGGCAGTATTCCGTTGGATGCTCCCCAACTGCGATTGCGGTGACGACGAAGATTGAGAAGCCAGGATCACTACCCGGAATTTGTCGCAGCCCATCGCCGCTCCTGTCGGTCAATCTGCCAATCCCGGGCAGTGGTCCGCTCACTAAAGACTTGCTACCCAAGGCGACTGTTTGGGGAAAGCCTGAATTTGTTGATCGCATCCCTGTAATCGTTAAATTTTATTCTCATGAAGGAATTGAACCAGCGCTCGTAGTTAAGATTTCCTGAATGAGGCCTGATCGTATGGTCTCTTTGGTCAGGACAGATGCGTTGTGGCTCGCCGAGTTTGAGCATCTTTTCTTTAACGCAAGCCAGTCTGGCTGGAATCATATACATCCACTGACTTGAGTATGTTCTCATAGTCCGGTGTTTTATGGCTACTTCCGCTGACGTCAACGGAATCTGACTCGGTATGCCCTCATCATTGGGAAAGGCGTTAATTTGCCAGCGCCATTTCAAGAAAGTTCCAGCCCCGTTGTATAGAGGAAACTCAAGAATGTTGAATACCATTCCTGAGAGCCTGCGAGCTTCATAAACGACGAAGTTGGCGCAGTCGTGATCGGGGTGACCTCCTTCAAACGCCGTCACATAAACATTTTGAGGGTTAACGGTTTCACATATTCTGACCAGCGTCCTAATGCAACTGTCCATGTTATGAATCAAGCCGAGATCCGGCAATCTCAACAACCTTATGGATGAACGCCTCAACCCCAGTATTTCGGCTGACGCGAAAAGCTCCTTTTCACGCTTCAAGGCCCCGCCCATATATCCACCCGATGTCAACCACACGCAGTTAACCTCGGCGCCTTCATAAAGTAACCTCTGAATGGTTCCATTTATGAAGACGTCATCATCAGGATGGGCAAAAACAAATAAGTAGCTTCGATCCATAGTGTTCATCCCGCGCTGTCAATGCTTCATTGTGACAATTTCCATGCCCGCGCTGGCAATTATTGTCAATCGATGAACCATGACAATGTTGGCCATTATTGACACTCCCGGCAATCGAGCTTATACATTTCCTTAACGAATAATGACGATTGGAGATATTATGCGTTTCCCGGAATACAGACCCCGACGAATGAGAAGAACTGAGGCTTTGCGTTCCATGGTTCGCGAAACTCAGCTCAATGTCAGAAATTTTATTTTACCATTTTTCTGCATAGCCGGGAAAGGGGTTAAAAACCCGTTAGCCTCCATGCCGGGCCATTTCCAGTTATCTCCGGATGTTTTGATCAAGGAGTTACGAGAACCTGTTGATCGTGGTATTCCAGCGATCATTTTGTTTGGAATCCCCTCGAAAAAGGATTCAGTCGGTTCGGAAGGTTATTCTAAAGACGGAATAGTTCAGCGAGCCGTACGGCAGATAAAAAGCGCTTATCCCGATCTGGTTGTTATCACCGATGTTTGCCTTTGCGAGTATACCGATCACGGTCATTGCGGAGTTGTGATGAACAATGACGTGGACAATGATTCAACGCTGGACCTGTTGGCCAGAATAGCGCTTTCCCATGCTAATTCCGGCGCTGATATGGTTGCGCCATCGGATATGATGGACGGCAGGGTAGGGGCCATACGTGAGGCGCTTGATGAATCCGGTCATGAGTCATTGCCAATCATGGCATACTCGGCAAAGTATTGTTCAGGTTTTTATGGTCCTTTCAGGGACGCTGCCCAGTCAGCTCCAAAGTTCGGAGACCGGCGCTCCTATCAAATGGACCCTGCCAACTCGGATGAAGCGATCCGGGAAGTTGGAATGGATGTTGACGAAGGCGCCGACATTATAATGGTCAAGCCGGCGCTGCCTTATCTGGACATTATATGGCGTGTGCGCAACGCGTTCGACCTGCCTGTGGCCGCCTACAATGTCAGCGGTGAATTTTCCATGCTAAAGGCGGCGGCCCAGAATGGCTGGATTGATTATGAAAGATGCATGATGGAGGCCCTGATTTCAATCAAACGCGCAGGCGCGGATTTGATCATTACCTACCACGCGCTGGAGGCGGCCAGACTCCTCCAGGATAACGTCAGCAAGAGGAACAAGTGAAACATTTTGATTTAAGGCTAGTCGCCTGGGAGATGACCCGGGCATGTAATCTCAATTGCATTCATTGCCGTGCCGGCGCTTGCCCTCAAGCAGATCCTGATCAGTTGTCAACAGGGGAAGGCATTGATTTGATCGATGGGATCCGGAGAGTCGGAACGCCTATTCTCATAATGACGGGCGGCGAACCGTTGCTGCGACCGGATTTTTTCGAGCTGGCCAGTCATGCGGTAAAAGCAGGCCTCAGGGCTGTAATAGCTACCAACGGGGTGCTGGTCGATGATTCTGTCGCAAAAGAACTGGCAAACATTGGAATCCCAAGGGCAAGCATAAGTATTGACGGCGCAACAGCGAGTGACCATGACAAATTCAGGAAAATACCCGGCGCATTCAATGGGGCATTGAGAGGTGTCGAGGCTTTGAAATCAGCGGGTGTGGGGGTTCAGATAAATACTACCCTGACCAGGAGAAACAGACGTCAGTTATCTGAAATAATGAAACTTTCTGAGGAAATTGGCGCCGTGGCTTTTCATGTCTTCCTCCTTGTGCCTACCGGTCGGGCGAGAGACATGTCTGGCGAGGAAATGGGGCCTGAGGAATATGAAGAATCTCTTCTCGAGTTCTACAATCTTGGGCGAAACTCAAAGCTGGAGACAAAGGCAACCTGCGCTCCTCAATATTACAGGATCATGAGACAGCAGGCGGCCAAGGAACTCATAACCGTTGATGAACAGAATTTTGGACTAAACGCGAGGACTCGTGGTTGCCTTGGCGGACTTTCTTTCTGCTTTGTGTCACACATCGGAGACATGCAACCATGCGGATATTTTGATGTACAGGCGGGTTCGGTCAGGCTGGAGTCTTTTGGAGACCTCTGGGAAAACGCCAAACTATTCAAGGACCTTCGCACATTCAGTATGTTGGAAGGGAAATGCGGCAAATGTGATTATCTTCGATTTTGTGGCGGATGTAGGGCAAGAGCTTATGAGAATTCCGGATCTTATATGTCGGAGGAGCCATACTGCGCGTACCAGCCGCCCGCTTTTTCAAAGACACGGAGGGACAAGTGATTATTAGACAGATACAGATCGGTGGATTTGAGATCTTTTGCTATATTCTTGGTGATCCGGAAACAGGCGCCGGCATAGTTGTAGATCCGGGTGGGCCGTCTGGGCCAGTATTGAAGGCCGCCAGAGACAGCGGAATTTCACAGATCAAGTATATTGTCAACACTCATTGCCACGTAGACCATGTTGCGGGGAACAAGGAGATGAGTGAGGCTACAGGGGCGCCTATCGCGATACATGAACTAGACGCTGAAGCTCTTGCACATCCCAATCTGGGGATGCTGGCCATGTTCGGGGCAGAACCATCTCCTCCAGCCACAGTTCATCTTAAAGACGGGGATTCCATATTGTTTGGGGAAAAATCCGTACAGGTGTTGCACACCCCGGGACACACCCTTGGTGGTATATGTCTCTACTTCCCAGGTTACATTATAACCGGTGACACGCTCTTCGTAGGTGGGGTCGGTAGAACGGATCTGCCGGGCGGGTCATTCAGCGTTTTGCAGAATACAATAAAGAACAAACTGTTCTCCCTGCCGGAAGATACCATAGTGTTACCCGGCCACAATTACGGCGACACCCCGACATCCACCATAGGGCGGGAGAAAAGGGAAAACATGTACATCTAGCCCCCAGGCTGGTCATCGCATCAGGACTTTATCAGGAACAGGGCCGTACAAACCTCGACAGCGGCCCTGTTTGATCTCAACTACAAGCTCATCGATGGTCCTGATGGGATTTTCGAATTCTGTGAATGCCCTGCCGGCTTGTTCCACCAAATGGGAGTCACTCCCCCCAGTTGAGGTCAGCTTCAGCTTTCTAGCGGCTTCCATGGCCTTATTGTTCTGTATCGCCCCATTAACTCCGTTGTGTGTTTCAATCGCATCGAGCGATTCAAAATCATAAACAGCGGTTCCCAAAGATTCCCATCCCCTGAACGGATGCGCCGGAATGCAGATCCCTCCAAGGGAATGAACGCTATGCATAACCTCGTTCAGGCGCAGGCGCTCGTAACGACCCCAAACATTCCATGAATCACTTCTTACGCCATAGATCAATAAATGTCCCAGGTCCGTCGAAACTTCCACTCCTCGAAAAACGAAGAATCCTTTGGGGATTTCCATCAGATCAATTGGATCGGAACACGAGTATGAGTGATGCTCGGTAAAACAGATTCCGTCGAGTCCCAGCCGTATGGCTTCAAGAACAAGTTCCATGGGGTCAAGTTGGTTGTCCTTCGAGAATTTACTGTGACAATGAAGGTCAATAAACATGATTGTCATTCCAGGTTCTTGATTTTTTTATTAGTCAGGTTCATATTAAATTAAAGGCTATTAAGGTTATCAAAATGGGATTAATCCCAAAACGGCTGTATTATAGCCTGAAACATGAAAAAATAATATCATGCCGGGGATGGCGCTAAACTCGATTGTATTACCCTGGCTGAGGTTTTTTGCGGCATCCTGTTTTGACCGATACTTGTGCTGAAATTCAAACGCTTCCAGTTACCATTCCCATCATTATGGAATTTACGGAACAGATTGTGACGGCGTTCACGGTGAATGACCGGTAGCAAATACGCTGGAGGATTTTGGAGCACAGCGGGATTGGAACATGTAGGCGATTTATGAAATAGGGGTTTTATCAAAATGGGCGCAATGTATACAATTCATCCGCTTGCTGTCGGCTTTAATGAAACCGACCAGGGAATATTAACCTATCAACGTTTTTACGGAAAACGAATCATATTGCCCATATATTCATTTGCAATAACGGGTGGAGACAAGAAAATCCTTGTTGATACGGGTGTTGAGGATTTCGTTGCGCCAGTGGATCTTGAGGACAGAACAGGTTTCCCTGTCAGAAAATTTGAGGATGCGTTGGGAACCATCGGCTGGAAACCGGAAGACATCGACATCATCATTCATACCCATCTGCATAATGACCACTGTGAAAACGATTCATTATGCGTGAATGCGGAAGTTTATGTCCAGAAAGAGGAGCTCGATTTCCTGATGAATCCGCATCCTGTTGATCACCGTTATTATGAGGACGTTCTGGATGGAGTAAACATCAAGGTAGTTGAAGGTGACGCTGAAATTGTGGAAGGCATTAGCGTAATTTTTACGCCCGGGCATACGCCTGGAGGACAGTCCGTTGTTGTTGACACCACCGATGGAAAAGCCGTGATAACCGGGTTGTGTTGCAACTCCGAGAACTTCCCGGCCGGTGGTAATGTCATTTTGCCCGGCGTGCTGCTGGACGCAATCAAGGCTTATGACAGTATGGTTCGCATCAGGGAGACCGCAGACATCATAATACCTGTTCATGACCTGAAGATTGGTAAATTAGGCCGGATTCCGGAATGAAAGATGATTTCTGAAACTGTCATTCAGAAGGAAAAGTAATTTGCCGGCTGCGCTTCAGGCAAAATAACAACTAAAAGCAACTACCAGCAATGTTCAGGGAAGCGGAAACGAACAGGATGATCCTTGTTCGGAGGGAAGGGGATTACATGGATTTTTGTTATAGGCACCCCGAGAGGGAGGGAGTGTTTTATTGTCAAAAGGACGGAACGAGAATGTGTGAGGAATGCGCTTGCTGTCACAGTCCAAGAATCTATTGCCAGTTTAGAACTGCCTGTATAATAAACATGTTGACCAAAGAGGGAGAGCTCAGTTCTTGCGCTGAAAAGGTAAAGTCAAAAAAATCTGCCTAAAAAAAACAATATCGGGACGTGACAAACGATGTTTCGATGTCCATATAACGGTGGGCTGCGATTATTTGAAAACCCGATTATCAAACATGAGTCAAGAGTATAATCCATGATCAAACGAGACTATTACGAGGTTCTTGAGGTATCCAAAACTTCCAGTTCCGAGGAAATCAAGAAATCTTACCGCAAACTGGCTCTTCAGCACCATCCCGACAGGAACAAGGGCAACAAGGAGTCTGAAGAAAAGTTCAAAGAGGCCGCAGAGGCTTACGAAGTGCTGAGTGATCCTGAAAAACGTCAGATTTACGACCGTTATGGGCATGAGGGGCTTCAGCAATCCGGTTTTCAGGGGTTCAGGAATTTTGAGGATGTTTTTTCTTCTTTTGGAGACATCTTCGAAGAGTTTTTCGGGTTTGGCTCTTCCCGATCCCGAAGGAACGTTGTTAGGCGTGGGGCCGATCTTAGGCTGGATCTAACGATAGAATTCATGGAATCCGTTTTTGGCAAGGAAACGGAAATCGAAGTTTCCAGACATGAGGTTTGTGAAGACTGCCGCGGTCAGGGAACCAAGGGGGGGGCTGCTCCATCGGTATGTTCCGGTTGTGGTGGCCGCGGCCAGGTCACCCGGTCGCAGGGTTTTTTTTCAATAAGCACTACATGTCCGAAATGTCAGGGAAGTGGGACTGAAATAAAGGATCCTTGTGAAAAATGTCGTGGCGTGGGGCGTATTCTTACATCCAAAAAACTTACCCTAAAAATACCTGGGGGTGTCGAAACGGGTTCGAGGCTTCGTCTGCAGGGGGAGGGTGAACCGGGAGATCCAGGAGCTCCCTCTGGTGACCTTTATGTTTTCATCAATGTCAGACGACATGAAACATTCAGGAGAGAAGGTGACGATGTAGTCATTGGCGTGCCTATTACTTACAGTCTTGCGGCTCTGGGCGGGGAAATTGATATCCCAACCCTGGAAGGGACAGAAAAACTCGATGTGCCCAAGGGGACTCAGTCGGGGCAGAATCTTCGCATGCAGGGCAAGGGGGTTCCGCGTCTCAGAAGCAGGGGAAGGGGTGATTTGATAGCCATAGTCTATGTAGAAACACCAAAAGACCTCTCAAAAGAACATGAAGATGTCCTCAGAAAACTCGCGGAAATCGAGGGATCAAAGGTCACTCCCAGGAAACGCGGTTTTTTTTCGAGGAAGAAATAGAGAATGATGTCAGAAACAAGAAAAATTGTTGTCCTTGGAGTAGGAAACATTCTTCTCAAGGATGAAGGCGTAGGCGTTAAGGTTGTTGAGGAACTTAAGAAAAAATACACTTTCCCTTCAAACGTTCAGTTGGTCGATGGTGGCACACAGGGATTATGGCTTTTGTCCACACTCCAGGACGCCGATCACCTGATTGTCATCGACGCGGTCTTGGGAAGGTGCGAACCGGGTTCCATTTACAGACTTGAAAAGGACGATTTGCCCAAAGGGCTTCGCGCAAAGCAGTCAGCCCATGATAGCGATCTCATAGAGGCCCTCAATTTATGCGCGCTTTTGGATCAATCCCCCGAATCCGTTGTGGTTATTGGGATTGAGCCTGAAGACATTTCCCCTTACGGTCTTGAATTGACCCAGAAAATACAGGACCGTGTCCAGGAACTAATGGACAGGGTCCTGACAGAACTGGAAGCGCTGGGAGCGAAAGCGGTTCCGAGCTAACCCAACATTCATCACCAAAAAGTTCCAAAAAATATTTGAACGAATAAGTACTCTGTGCTAGAAATATAGAACGGGCTAAAAGTTAGCCTGTTTTCAACATGTTCAGTTATTTCAATTTTAGGAATTTGGAGGCCTGATGATGCGCAGTAGAGTCAAAATTATTCTAACCCTTTGCCTAACTATCGCAATTTGTGCTGCCTTTTCATTGGCTTATGCGGCCACTAAGGCGCCGGAAGGCGATCTCCTGATTCATTCGAAAGATGTCTTCAAGGAATTCAAGCAAGGGCCGGTAAAATTCCCTCATGTGAAACACAAAGCCATCAAGTGTGAAGATTGTCACCATGACTTCAAGGATGGTAAAAATGTTTGGAAAGAGGGACAGGAAGTCAAGAAATGCGCAGCCTGTCATAAACTTGAGGCTGAGGGAAAAGTCGCAAAACTGGAGAAGGCATATCACGACAATTGTGTGAACTGCCATAAGAAGGCTAAGGCCGACAATAAACCCACGGGACCAATCGCTTGTGCAAAATGCCATGAGAAAAAAGAGAAATAATACCTTTTAGGTCCGGGTCATGACTGACGTGGTAAAAGCCCCTTTTTCTTGTGGGGCTTTTTCATTTTTACGAGCTTGACCTTTGCATTTGGTCAAGTGTATTACTTATAAAAAAATCCCTTATCAAATCTCAAGGCAGTTCAACATAGTTTTCCTTAAGCATTGTTGTATCAGCGCAAGGAGCTAACCATGAAACACAGAAGAAAAGTTTCGATGAGTTGGATATGGTTAATTTTTATTTCGCTCGGTGTTTTGGGTAACGGAATTGTTCAACATTACGTTTCTACAAACTGTTTTGCCCAGGAGAGTAACCAGCCGGCAGTCCAAAAGCCCGCAGAACAGCCCCAAACCCAGGCGGCGTCTAAAGAAGAGCCAAAATCCTCATCAAAATCATCGTCCCAGCCGGACGATCAATCATGCATCGCATGTCACAACCCAGACATCCTCAAAATGTCCAAGGAAGACCTGGCAGAGCAGGTTAACGTTGGCGATAAGCCGGTCCCCCCACGGAAAAGGCCTCACTTCGTGTTTGGAGACCTGAATTTGTCCATTGATGAGGCCAAGTACGCCGACAGCGTCCACAAGGACATTACCTGCATGGGGTGTCACAAGGATGCCACAGACGCGCCTCATAATCAAAGACTGGCGCCTGTCGATTGCAAGGAATGCCACGAAGATTCGGTAACTAGTATAATGGCTAGCGCTCATGGAGAAAAACTTGGCCCCAAGGCGCCGCCATGTTTCGGTTGTCATGATGTTCATTACGGTAAGGCTCAGTCAAATTACGATGAGGATTTCAGGAAAAAGGCCTGTCTCGACTGTCACAAGGCTTATGGAATAGATAACGTGAAGGTTCACGCAAATCTCAACGCCTATTCGAGTCACATGAAGCTCGATTGCATGCTTTGCCATAAGGGAGACAAACCCGGTGTTCACAACATTCCTGCCGGAAAAAACAAGATTGTTTCCTGTGAAAAATGCCACAACAAGGATACGGTCCTGTCCGAAAAGAAGGCGCCACCGGTCGATATGTTAACTTATCTTGCCCAAACCACATTTATCAATAGCGAGCTTTTTAACAAATTCAGCTACATCATCGGCGCCCACAGGATTCCGGCGCTTGATACTCTGCTAATACTGGTCGTGATTGGAACGTTCGCTCTCCCGATATTCCATGGCGGTATCAGGTTCTTGACAAGGCGCAAGGGCCCTCACCACGGTTCTGATGAGAAAATATACCTGCATCCGGTTTTCGAGAGACTGTGGCACTGGTTCCAGGCCCTATGTATCATTATGCTCGTAATAACCGGCATCATGATTCACTGGCCGGAATATTTCCCGGGGTGGTTCCAGTGGGCCGTAGACGTTCATAACTGGTTCGGGTGGGGCGCTGTGATATCATTTGTCCTGTGGTTGATTTATGCCATCTTCTCTGGAAGGATTTCGCACTATTTCCCGAAGAAAGGTGAAATTCCCCACGGAATGATTAAACAGGCAAAATTTTACGGATACGGAATTTTCAAGCATGAACCCCATCCGTATGCCCCGACGGAAGACAACAAGTTTAATCCTCTACAGAAAATCGCCTACTTGCAATTCCAGTTGTTTTTCCTGCCGGTTCTACTGGTGAGCGGAATTCTGTATATGTATCCTGAATGCTTCGCAGGTATTATTACTGCTATTGGCGGCCTAAAAATACTCGCTATTGTTCACCTGATCCTTGGAGCGCTATTCGCGGCTTTCCTTGTGGCCCACATGTATCTGGCAACCACTGGAGAGACTGTAGGTGAAAACTTCAAGGCGATGATTTTTGGATATGGTACGAAGGAAGATCATCACAGCCACAAGTAACAGACTATCATAGAGGTTATCGTATTTGGCGGTCTCATTTTGGGGCCGCCATTTTTTTGATGGACCATGGAAAATGATCTGATGCTCAGAATGACCGGTTGTTTGAATACTTGAGCTGAAAACCTCAGTTGTGAATGTCCTGATGCCTAATTTCTTGCGAACGCTCCTGAGATAAGCTCTGACCAGTCGTCATTTCCGGGTTTGGGAGGTTTGTTGATATGAGGGTACTGTTTTAGTTCATTTTTCCGGCTAAGACCAAAAAATAGGCTGACCTCCCTTGTTATTGGCGTTTCTCGCCAATCCACAAGGCGCAGGAACCTTCCAAGGTTCAAATCCCACCAGTCGTTTTTTGATGGAATTATTTCCGGAACCTTCAAATAGCTGCCTTTTTCCAAATCCCACGAATACTCTGCGAATGGCCAGAACCTGTATTTTGCATATACCAGCGCTCCTTTTCGGTAACGCTTGAGTATGCGACTGAGAAAAAAGAATCTCTGCTCAGTCGTAACCTCATCTCGGCTCACCGAAATGTACCCATCGCCTGTTCCGCCCGATTCTATTCCTTTGTTTCTATCCTTCTTGTAACTATAGATGTAGAAAAAATTCAGCTCATCAATTCCCCCACCAGTCCCGTAAGTAAAAAACGGCCGCAGACTGTAACGTTTGTGACCCGACTGATAATGATGGTAGTAGCTGAAGAAGGGCCACAATATGTCAGTATTTGAGGCATATACCGTTTCATGACTCATGTATACCGGAAAGGGCATGGCTCTGAACGATGTGAACTGCTCTGTGCAAGGATATTTGTCTGTGGCCTGAAAGAAAGGCCAAAGGAAAAACGAGTTATGATAATCGTTTCTGATGGAATCCCTTCCAAAAAGTGGCCATATCTTGAAAGTCTGTCTGTCTCGACTATTGGAATAGGTTCCAATGGGCCACAGGAATCTGCGAGTATACGCTCCGTCGTCCTCACTTTCATAATAGAGCGGGAATAGGATGAATTTGTTTGAGTCTACTCCAAAACGTCTATGGGAGAACCCGTAAAAAGGAAAGAATCCCCAATATTCCTGCCCGAGGTCAGACCGACCCTTATACATTGTCAGGAAACGGGAATAATAATCGAACGGAGCAACCTTAAACCAGGTGGATTCATATACAGGCAGAATACGAATCTTTTTCCGGAACTGTGACTCCTCTTTGAATCCAATCGGATACAGAATGTCCAAACGCTCGAATTTTCCAGGAACCTTTGACCTGAAGAAGAATGGTGGAATCCCCCATCCTTCACCGATGGTCCATGTATGACTGTCGGCTTTTGGATCAATCTTTCTTATTGTGAAATCCGGATCTATGGCGAAAAACGTCCCGGGAGTTGCAATTTGCAGAAAATTGTATATCGAACCAAAGCAAAAGGAGTTCATGCAGAGAATCAGAGCAAGGATTAAAAAACCATGCGATCCGAGTCCAGGCAGCCCACCTGAAAACCTTGATCCATACTGCAATGTTTTGACGGCCGGATGCATGTAAACACTACACTCAGCACGGTTCATAGCTGACATGAGGATTGTTTTTTCTGCCGGTTTCATTTTCCGGCCATCCCTTATCTGAAGACCGAGCCAAGAATGATTGCCAAAGTGCTGATAGGGGTTACCTCAGAAACTTCTTCGGCTGTCTTGTTCATGTTTCGGATTGCCCGGCGGGCTTCGAAATAGATTTCGGGGTCGCTAATCAATCTTCCAAGGGTTCCGGGTCCGTTTTGAACCCTTTGAGAAAGTCCTCTAAAATCACGAATCAGCCCCTGGGCTTCCCTATGCAGGGATTCGTCGGTAACCAGCTTTCCGAGTGTGCCTCTGCCGGATTTTACATCTTGGGTGAGACTGTCCAGATCCGAAGCCAGCCTGTCGAATTTTGAGCCGGTCTTGTCGAGATTCTTTGAAAAGCTCTCCATATCATCGACAGATTTATTTACTTTGGGCTTGTTTCTTGAAACCACATCATTGATACCCTTAAATGCGTTTTCAGCATTGTTTACGGTTTCATTAATTTTTTCCTTGTTCGCTGCGACAATGTCGCGTGCATCTTTTGTCACAGCGTCAGTATTGGTAAGTATTCTATCGACTTTCTGGGCGCCTTTTTCATCCACCAACTGTCGTCGGGTCTCAGCGGTAATTACCTGTAAATCCTGTGAAACTACAGCGAGACTCTCCAAGACTTTCTGAGTGTCAGTAGGTTCGCTTATCAGCTTGATCTCTTCTCCTGGTTTCAGTTTTCTCGCGTTCGGTTTTCCGGGTTCTATGACCAAAAATCTATCGCCCAACAGACCTCGTGTTTTCACCATAAGACGTGAACCCTCAGGGATCACATTTTTGTAAGAGGCGTTAATTTCCATTGAAACAACGGCCCTTCCGCTATCCGGTTCAAAAGTTATGTCCCTGACCGAACCAACTTTTATTCCGGCAATTTGAACCTGACTACCCGGAGAAATCCCTTCAACGGAACGAAACTTGGCCTTTAGCAGAAAGCCGTTTGAACTGCCATAATCCAGAACCTTGAACCATACGTAGGCGATTATTCCCAGGGCCACCAGGAAAAATATTCCCACTCGGAGTTCAAGAGAAATTTTATTCATGAAACAATGCCTTTCTCAATCAATTTTGATGGGTCCATCCGGTGAACCTGTCAAAAATTGACGAACCAAAGGATCAACGCTTTGCGACAATTCTTCGGGTTTTCCCTTTGCGACAATTTGTCCATCATTCAACACCATGATTTCGTCCGATATATCCATTACCCCACGAATGTCATGGCTGATGATGACGTAGGTCATTTCCCTCTGGGCATGTGTCTTTTGTATCAGTCTGTATATGGTAGACTTTGTTATGGGGTCTAAACCGCTCGTAGGCTCATCGAAGAAGACTAGATCCGGCTTGGTGACAAGCGCTCTGGCCAAGCCGGCCCTCTTGCGCATACCTCCCGACAATTCTGAAGGAAATTTTTCACCATGATTCAGGAGCCCTACCTGTTCAAGATGATCATCGACCATTTCTGAAATCTGCCTGTCTGAAAGCTTCGTCCTCTCCTTCAGTGGGAACGCCACATTTTCCCGTACGTTAAGCGAATCGAACAAAGCGCCCTCCTGAAAAAGTATCCCGAATCGAACACGAATCTTGTTGAGTTGAGCCAGATTTAGGGTGACCAGGTTTTTTCCATCGAGCCATATTGCTCCCGAATCGGGTTTTTCAAGTCCGATCATGATTTTTAGCAGGACAGACTTTCCCGCGCCCGAACGTCCCATCAGGCTGGTGACACTTCCAGAGTTAATCCGAAAACTGGTCCCGTCCAGGACTTTCTGATGATTGAACCGCTTATGTACGTTTTCTACTTCTATCATTTCACATACTTGTCGAACGTCTTATCGATCTAGAACATTATTGCCGTCATGACATAATCACTAATGAGTATTAGTACCGACGAAATGACCACAGCCTTTGTTGTTGCGACGCCGACGCCACGAGATCCGCCGGTGGCATAAAATCCTTTGTAACAGGCTACCATGGACATAATCAGGCCAAACACTACCGCCTTGATCAATCCGTGCGTAATATCCGAAATGTCCACATAATTTCTGATCCCGGACATAAAAGCTCCAGGATCGATGTCCAGATAACTCGTTGATACGAAGTAAGCTCCCACCATCCCCGAAAACCCGTAAATACATGCCAGAAACGGAAGAGTAATTATTGAAGCCACCATGCGGGGAGATACCAGATAGTGTATTGGATCTACCGCCATACTCGATAAGGCGTCAATCTGCTGGGTGTTGCGCATGCTTCCAAGTTCGGCGGTCATCGACGATCCTACACGGCCTGTCACCATCAGTGCGCTTAACACCGGTCCAAGCTCTCTGGCCAGCGCAAGAGCCACTGTGGCGCCTACGAGAGATTCAGCTCCATACCTATGCATGCCGTTGTATCCCTGCAGCGCCGTTACCATTCCGGTGAATGCCCCTGTTATGATAATGAGAAAAGCTGATTGGCTCCCAATGAAATCAAGATGCCGCAAAAATTCTCTGATCCTGTAAGGAGGCCAGAAGAAAGATTTTAGGGCCATAACAGTCATTATCAACGCGCCGCCCAATTGGCTCAGAAAGCCCGACACCACTGTCAGCGCCATCTTTATAAGACTGTTATCTTCTGTTGACATCATCAGTAATGCTTTCATAATTAACTATACGTAATTACGTCGTTTATAGCCCATGTTCACTTAACTGGATAATGAGCGCAACTCCGGCCCATCTCGATAAAGCATGATAAAACACGAAATTAATCGAGTAATTATTCATTTAATCAAACCAGGCGCATAGACCGGCAATGTCCGTATTCTAATATAATGGATTAATAAATGTCAATATCATTCTGATAATCTAGGAATTTGAGTTGTTAGTAGCTTATATTCTCAATAACTTTACCTGTGATGTGTGGGGCGACACGGAACCAGAATCGATCATGATTTTCTAAAACAGATTGAATGACGAATGCCTCGATGGTATGTTAGGCCGCCTGAAAGAAAGCTAACCAAATAAATGAAATCCATTAGGAGCTGGAATGGGTTCGCCTGAATTTGTACATCTTCACCTGCATTCACAATATTCGTTGCTGGACGGCGCTATCAAAATCCCGGACTTGATTGCGAAGATCAAGGAATACAAGATGCCTGCGGTGGCAATGACTGATCATGGGGTTCTGTTTGGGGCAATGGAATTCTATTCGAGTGTACAGGCAAGCGGGCTAAAACCTATTGTGGGGTGTGAGGTTTATGTAGCTCCCGGATCTCGTCACGACAAGGGTGGAAGGAACGGAGATTCACGATCCAACCATCTAATTTTGTTATGTGAGAACCTTAAAGGATACAAGAATCTGTGCAAACTTGTAACGCTCGGATTTCAGGAGGGTTTCTATTACAAGCCACGAGTAGATAGGGAAATTCTCCAGAAATATAATGAGGGTCTGATTTGTTTAAGCGCATGTTTGAAGGGTGAGGTTGCCGACAAAATAATCAGGGGGGATGAGGCAGGCGCTTTTGAGGCCGCATCATGGCATCGAGAGATATTTGACTCTGGCCGTTATTTTCTTGAGCTCCAGGAAAACGGGATTGAGGAACAGACCAAGGTAAATGAAAAGTTGATTGAGTTCTCCAGGAGGCTTGATGTCGGAATAGTGGCGACAAACGACTGTCATTATCTTGATCAGCGGGACCATAGAGCTCATGAGATTCTTTTATGCATTCAGACCGGCAAAAAGCTCGAAGACATTAACAGGATGTCCTTCAGTTCCGAACAGTTCTATGTGAAATCTCCAGAGATAATGGCCTACGATTTCAGAAACCACCCAGTGGCGATAAAAAACACACTTGAAATAGCCGAAAGGTGTGGGCTGCTGTTGGAATTCGGTCAGGTTCACATGCCAAGATTTAATCTTGGAACGGGTGAAACCTTGAGGGAACGTTTTGAGCGTGATACCAGAGTCGGCTTTGAACAAAGGGTTGGGAAGCTCGTTCAGCTTGGTGAGTTATCCGAGAGGAAATTGGGGGAATATAAAACCCGACTCTCCAATGAAATAAAAATGATACAGGACATGGGATTTTCCGGCTATTTTCTGATCGTAGCGGATTTTATAAACTATGCGAAAGGTCATGACATTCCGGTTGGTCCAGGTCGTGGATCCGCCGCCGGGTCTCTTGCTGCCTATTCTCTGGGAATTACAGACATCGACCCTATCAAATACAATTTGCTTTTTGAGCGTTTTCTAAACCCCGAACGCAAGAGCATGCCCGATATTGATGTGGATTTTTGTACGGAAGGCAGGGACAAGGTAATAGAATATGTCTCAAATAAATACGGTAAAGACCATGTGGCGCAGATAATAACCTTTGGGCGGATGCAGGCAAAGGCGGTGGTCAGGGATGTCGCCAGGGTGCTTGGTTTTCCTTATTCTGAAGCAGATCAGATAGCCAAGCTGATCCCGGATGCCCTGAAAATGACACTGGATAAAGCCATTAAGGATGAGGCAAGGCTTAAGGAGATGATGGAAAACTCATCCGAAGTCAAAGATTTGATCCTGACCGCAAAGTCTCTCGAAGGTATTACACGGCATGCGTCCACGCACGCCGCCGGCGTAGTTATTTCCGATAAGCCGCTAGTTGAAAGCCTGCCACTCTACAGGGGCCAGAATGATGAAACACTTACCCAGTTTGATATGACATGGGTGGAAAAAATTGGCCTTGTCAAGTTTGATTTCCTGGGATTGAAGACTCTGACCGTCCTCGACCGGGCAATAAAGTTGATTTGTGAAAGTCAGGATCCCGAGTTTGATATAAATGCCATTCCTTTCGATGACGCCCAAACTTTCGAGATGTTGTCAAAAGGTGATACCCTGGCTGTATTCCAGCTAGAGTCTTCGGGAATGCGGGAAGTTTTGACCAAGTTCAAGCCTTCCGTATTTGAAGACCTCATAGCAATCCTGGCATTATATAGACCTGGACCCCTGGAATCGGGCATGGTTGACGACTTTATCAATCGAAAGCATGGTCGGACCCAGATCGAATATCCGCTTGAACAACTCGAATCGATTCTGAAGGAAACGTACGGAGTAATTGTTTACCAGGAACAGGTCATGAGTATTGCCAAGGAATTGGCTGATTACTCGCTTGGTGAAGCTGATTTGTTAAGAAGAGCCATGGGAAAGAAAAAAGCTTCAGAAATGGCCGAACAAAAGACCAGATTTGAAAAAGGGGCTGCAAAGAACAAAATTGATCCGGAAAAAGCCGCATATATATTCGACCTGATGGAAAAATTCGCGGGTTACGGCTTCAATAAGTCCCATTCGGCGGCCTACGCAATGATTACATACCAGACAGCGTATCTGAAATCACATTATCCGTCTGAATTTATGGCCGCCCAGCTCACATGTGATACCGGAAACCCAGACAAGATTACCTCATACATTTCGGAATGCCACAACATGGGACTCAAAATCCTGCCGCCACATGTAAACGCATCTTTCCAGACTTTTCATGTCTCGGATTCCAAAATAGTCTTTGGCCTTGGAGCTGTCAAAAATGTTGGGGAAAATGCCGTCAATTCCATTCTCGAAGCTCGGAAAGAAGGGGGCGCTTTTTGCAGTATTCACGATTTTGCTCGAAGGGTTGATCTCAGAAAAGTTAACAAAAAGGTTTTGGAAAGCCTTATCAAATGTGGGGCTTTTGACGGCATGGGACCCAACAGGCGCTCAATGCTGGATGCGCTGGATTCCACACTTGAACAGGCGTCAAGTTTCCAACGCGAAAAGAGTGAAGGCCAGTTCAATCTCTTTTCAACAGAGTGTGTTGCTGGCGCGTCGAGTAATCTCACTGACATTCCTATCCAAAGCTCCCCTGAGTGGGATGATCTTCTCAAACTTTCCTACGAAAGGGAATTGATAGGTTTTTACGTAACCGGTCATCCGCTAATGAATTTCGAGTCTATTATCAGGGAGTTTGCCAGCTCCAGCACGTCCAGACTGGTTTCGGTTCCTGCCTCCACATTGGTCAGGATTGCCGGAATGGTCAAATCCATAAAGGAAATAAACACCAGGAAAGGTGACAGAATGGCGTTTGTCACGTTTGAAGATCTTGAGGGGGTCGTTGAAGTGACCGTTTTCTCGGATCTTTACGCGTTGACAAGAGACTTGTTTAATTGTGGCGAGCCATTGATGCTCTCCGGGTTGCGGGAAGGTGAGGCAGACTCTCCGAAAATACTGGCCCAGGAAATTCACTTGCTTAAGGACGCCCCAAGGCATTTCAGCAGGTCAGTGGTTGTAAGGATGTCCACATTAGGATCTGATTCGGGACAAATCAGATCCTTGAAGACTATTCTGTCGCGTCACCGGGGAAAGGTACCGGTAAAGTTGGCAATTACCATTCCAAACAGATCTGAGACGATTATCAGCCTCGGATCAGTTGGTTGTGATCCATCCGAGGCTTTTCTTTCGGAGCTCAGGAAGCAGTTCGGATACGATCCTGTGGCAACCGCTTGAAAAATAGCTCATTTATCAAAACAACAAAAATGAGAAATTATTGATGCGCAATTCTGAATCATTGGGGGTAACAAACGAAGCAGGTGTCAGGGAAACTTCGCTAAGAACTGAAGTTGAAAAGCGATACCTTGCGTATGCCCTGTCTACAATAGTGGCCCGGGCGTTGCCGGATGTTCGTGACGGCCTAAAACCTGTCCATCGCCGAATTCTCTTTGCCATGAGCCGTATGCGGCTGGATGATGCCGCAAAAATGCGTAAATCGGCTGCGGTAGTGGGAGAGGTCATCGGTAAATATCACCCCCACGGTGACCAGGCCGCCTATGACTCGCTAGTAAGGATGGCTCAGGATTTTAGCCTGAGATACACTCTGGTTGATGGCTCAGGCAACTTCGGATCAATTGACGGCGATTCTCCGGCTGCGATGCGTTATACCGAAACCCGTCTCAGCGCTTTTGCTAACTTGCTCCTACGGGAGATCGATCAGGGAACCACTACATTCAGGCCCACCTATGACGGCATGGGTGATGAGCCGGATGTGTTGCCGGCTCTTGTGCCGAATCTGTTGCTGAATGGATCGTCCGGTATAGCCGTAGGCATGAGCTGCTCTTTTCCGCCTCACAATCTGAGGGAGGTTCTTCAGGCATGCAGGGAAGCTATCAAGAATCCGGACATTGATACCGCCGGCCTGTTAAAATTCATCAAGGGTCCGGATTTTCCCACCGGAGCTCAAATCATACTTGATGATGACAATTTTCATGATATCTACAAGACCGGACATGGGGCCATACGAGTAAGGGCTTCTTATATTACAGAGAGCGTTTCACGAGGCAAGACCAACCTGGTCATCACCTCAATGCCTTATTCGGTCAACAAATCCAGGCTCATTGAAAGAATAGCCAACCTGATTAGGGATAAACGGTTGAGGAGCGTCTACGATGTTCGTGATGAAAGCGCTCAGGATATTCGGGTGGTTCTTGAACTTAGAGGCGCGGATATCAAACCTGATTCCGTCATGGCTTATCTCTACAAGCACACGGACCTGCAAATCAATTTCCCGCTAAATTTCATCGCCATTAATCCTGCTGGATCGCCTGATCGTTTATCTCTGGGAAAAATAATCAGATACTTCCTCGATTTTCGATATGAAAAAACCGTCCAGAGACTCCAGTTCAGACTCGCTGCTCTCAACAAGAGGATTCATGCCCTCGAAGGCTTTGAAAAACTTTTTGATGACCTGGATATGGCGCTTCAGATTATACGTTCAGCCAGAAGTAAACAGGAAGCCGCCTCCGGACTAAAGAGTTACTTTGGTCTTGATGATGAACAGGTGGACGCAATCCTGGAACTGCGCCTATATAGGCTTGTCGGTATGGAAATTGGAAAAGTCCTGGACGAACTCCACGCAAAAAGAAAAGAAGCAAGAGACATTTCTACCTATTTGTCCAGTCCACAAAAGCTGTGGAATATGATTGACTCAGAATTTTCAGAGATGATTGAGAAGTTTGGGGACAGGAGACGAACCCTGGTAATCAGGGAAGAAAAAGCGCTTTCACTGGAATACAATCCTGAAGAATTTACGGACCAGGATGATGTGACAGTCATCCTCACCAGGGATGGCTGGATTCGTCGTATTAAATCAGAAGTTGTTGACATAAGCGCTCTAAAGTTTCGTGATGGTGACAGCCTGTTCTCAATTGTCAGGGTAAATACTTCCAAGACATTGGCGCTATTTTCGAATTTCGGGAAGGTTTATGTTATCAAGGCGGCGGAGGCGCCAGCGACAGGTGGTTTTGGCGATCCGGTGAGCTCATTGGTGAACCTGTCGGATGGAGAGTTGCTAGTAGGTTTGATTGCACCGGATCCGGTAAAACACGAGCCTCCACAAGATGCCGCTCCAGACGCATTATCTGATGAAATGGCAGATACTGCGCAAGATGATCAACCTACGCTGTTCGGTAATGCTGATTCTCAAAGGATTGTAGAGGATATTGGCGAACGCCCGCAACTATACGGATTATTGGTCACAAAAATGGGTCGTGGATTCAGGTTTGATCTGGAATCCACACGTGAAACTACAAAGCGAGCAGGAAGAAAGATCATAAACCTTCAGGAGTCTGACCAGGTTCTATCAGTCAGGACATTAGCTGACACCATAGTTGCGGTCGCGTCTGATAATGGGCGCATCTCGCTTTTTAGAGCCGACCAGGTTCCTGTCATGTCAGGGGTGTCCCAGGGAGTTATATTGATTAAACTTGATAAAAACCGTTTCACGACAGCAATGGAAACGATGCAGGAAGGGGAATCGGTCAGCGTTGAAAGCTCTGACGGGCGGCAAATATCTCTTGTGGCTGACAAATCACTGATTGGTAACCGTGGGACCAAAGGAAAAAAAGTTCTTGATTCAATAATTCACATTCATCAGGGTCGGAAAGTGGGCCAGGACTAAATGTCAGATTCGTATACAGTAAAAGATATACAGGTTCTGAAAGGGCTTGAAGCGGTTAGAAAAAGGCCGGGTATGTATATTGGGGGGACAGGACATGATGGCCTCCATCAACTAGTTTGGGAAATCCTTGATAATAGCGTTGATGAGGCTCTTAACGGTCATTGCTCCTCCATCGAAGTCGTTATGGAGTCGAATGGGGCCATTACAATTAAGGATTCCGGGAGAGGCATTCCTGTAGAGACTCATCCTGCAACCGGCAAGAACTCTGTTGAAACGATATTCTGCAATCTGCATGCAGGTGGCAAATTTGACGATGACGCCTACAAGGTCGCTGGCGGTCTTCACGGAGTAGGGGCTTCAGTAGTGAATGCGCTTAGCTCGTTTCTGGCTGTAGAGGTCAAGAGAAACGGTTTCAAGTATTCACAGGAATTTTCCAGGGGCAAACCAGTCAACAGTCTTACGAAGATTGCTCCTGCGAGAGGAACCGGTACAAAGATAACATTTATTCCTGATCAGGAAATCTTCCCCTCAATCGATTTTTCCAAAGATATCATCAGACAGCGTCTGGAAGTAAAGTCTTTTCTGGTGGCCGGGCTGAAAATCAACTTTATGGACCGCATTGAAAAATCCTCCGAGATTTTTTTATATCCTCAGGGAATCGTGGACTATCTGGACAAGCTTGTTCAGGACAAGGAAGATATTGTCGCTCAACCTTTTTATTTGAAACATGAAAATGACATAAAACTGGAAGTGGTTTTTGCGTGGACATCGCAAACATCCAATCAAATACTGTCGTTTGTAAATTCCATTCCCACTCCAAATGGCGGGACGCATGAGAACGCCTTCCGAAATGCGTTGACCAAGACTCTGCGTCAATACATCGAAAAGCGTAATGGTCTTCCGAAAGGGGTTAAGGGAGTAACCGGCGATGATGTCAAGGAGGGTTTGATTGCAATCCTGTCCGCTTACCTGCATGGTAATCTCGAGTTTCAGGGGCAAACCAAGGAACGCCTTAACAGTCCTGGAGCCCAGCAGATTGAACCGATTCTTAAAACAGCCTTTGAAACGTGGTTGAGCCAGAATCCGTCGCAGGCCGCAGCCATTGCCAACCGTATTGCGCTGGCCGCTCAGGCAAGAGTTGCCTCCAGAGCCGCCCGCGACGATGTAAACAGAAAGAGCGCCACAAGACGTCTCACGTTGCCAGGAAAGCTCGCAGACTGCTCGTCTGCATCAAAGGACGCTACTGAACTCTTCATCGTGGAAGGAGACAGCGCCGGTGGTTCATCCAAACAGGCGCGTGACAGAAAATTTCAGGCCATATTACCGATAAGGGGAAAAATACTTAATGTCGAGCAGGCCTCGATGGAGAAACTCAAGGGAAACAGGGAGATTTCCAACCTCGTGTTGTCCATAGGAACAGGGATGGGCAAATCCTTTGACTATTCAAAACTGAGGTATGGTAAAGTCATCATAAACACGGATGCCGATGTGGATGGGCATCATATTGCGACCCTTCTACTAACGTTCTTTTACAGATTCCTGCCCGAGCTCATCAGGAATGGCCATGTCTATCTTGCTATGCCGCCTCTTTACAGGATTAGGGTAGGAGCCGGAAAGAAAAGCTTCATAAAGTACGTGTTTTCTGACAAAGAGAAAGACGCCCTGTTAAAAAAACAAAATGGAAAAGAGATTGAGATTCAGCGCTTCAAAGGACTCGGTGAAATGGATGCCCCTACTTTGAAAAGCACAACAATGGATCCGGCCACCAGGACTATTCTAAAGGTTTCTGTTGAAAATGAACCTCAAACTGATGACATATTTGATACGCTAATGGGAAAAGATGTGCGAAAGAGATTCATTTTCATAAAAGAGCACGCAAGGGAAGTGCAGGATCTGGACATCTGATTCTGGCTACTGTTCCTGTGATCTGAACAAGAGGCGCCCAGACCTGACTCTAGTTCTTCCTGGCGCTTCCCTGCTTATTCACCTCAATCTCCTCCAATGCCGCCTTTATTAGTCTTTTTGCAGGATCATAACTCTCCTGATTCAAGGCGTCACTGAGAATCGGAATAACCTTATCAGGGACTTCACCGCCTAACCTTTTCAGAGACCCAATTGAAGCCATGCGGACCCGGTGATCCTTGTCCGTGACTGTCTTGGTCAAGGCCGTCAACACCTCGCCTGATGGGGTCTTGATCTGACTCAGACCGCTTATGGCCGAATTCCTGACACGGATATCCGGGTCATCGGTCATGGTCACCAAGGCCGACGCAGCCTTGTCAGAATCGTTGGCAACTCCTTTGAGTATTCCAATGACAACCATACGATTTTCAACCTCAGGATCGTTGATAGTCTTTAATAAGGGCCCCATGAATTCCTGCCAACCAGACTTAAACTTTAGCAGACCCAGCAAGGCTTCCTTTCTGTCTATCGGATCGTCTGATTCCAAAGATTTTACGAATATTGGAAGAGAGTAGTCTCCCTTTTCATCAAGGGCCGCGACTGTATCCAGTATTTCCGAGCGGGTAGACGCGTCAGCGTCTGCGAACATGGCCGCTACTTTCGGCAGGGCCGCCGAAGCGTCCTTTTTCATTTTCCTCAATGCTGGGAGGGCGTGTTTGGCGGCCTTCGAGTTCTTGTCATCAAGGGCCTTGATAAGTAACGGCGCTACCTTATCCGGTTTCTCGGGACCGATGGCGCCGAGCGCTCGAGCAGCCGCCTTGGATGTAGATTCATTAGGGCTGGCGAGCGAGTCAGCCAGGACAGGGAGGGTCGCGTCATCATATTTCCCCATTAAGGCTAGCGCAATAATAGCGTTTGAATGCAACAGTTTATCCGGGTCATCCAGCTTTCGGCGAACCAGTTCCTCCACCGCGGCGTCTCCGGAACCAAGCCGCCCCAAAGACAGGATGGATGATCGCCTGACTTCCGGATCTGGGTCGGAGGCGGCCTCTATTAAAGCTGATAGAGCTTTGTCATCCTTGGGAAAATGACCTAGCGCATCTGCCGCTGCGCTGCGAACCTTGGAGCTTTCATCCTTTAACGCTTCTGTCAAAGGCGGCACGGCCTTTGTAGGTTTGTTTCAGGAACATCCCAGTTCAAATGCCGCCTTGGCGCGAACATCCGGATCAGCGTTCTTCAAATCCTTGATGTAATCGTCAACGGAGCCGGCCAGGGTGTTGGCCACAAACACAAGAAATAGAAGGAAAGTTATTGCCGGTAACCCAATCAGACGTTTCATTCAAGAGCTTCCTTCCTGCTCAATACTTCCTTTTTCTTTTGATTCAGGAAATCCTTGTCAATTTTAAGAAATCCCTTTTGTCCAAAAAGCGCAAATCTCAGCCACTGGGAAGCAAAATAAAGCATCGCCACATCATCATTTTTGATTTTTTCAATGATGTCGTCATCAACCTTGAACTTCTGTAAAAAAGTAGACTCAAAAACGAATTCCCTGAAACGATCAACATCATAAATCGCCATCAAAAACATGTCCTGCATTCGCTGATCGACAATCTTCTCTTCCCATAGCCTGTCAGCGTGCATCACATCCTTCAGGTTATGGTCAATGTCATCATAGTCGTAAAGCCCTTGTTCGTTCCTCCAGCGTTCAACAGTCCACTCTTCCGATTCACCCAAGCCGTGGCATTTTGCCTGGTCTACAATTAGTGTGTATTCCACACCCTGTTCGGTGTCCAGAGGATACAATCTGCATGAATAAGGTCTGCTGTCATATACTGTGCATCCGGATTCAGATACGAACTGGCACTGTTTCTTTTCATCTTGGGACATCTTTAGCGCCAACGCAGGCAATCCGCTTTCCCTGGAAACCAGCAAGTGAGTGTAGTTCTCTATGAAATCGGTTGATGATATCCCTAGTTTCTTGCGAAGATGAACCACATCCAGCGGATTGAGTAAAATTGTTACGTCCCTGCAACAAGAATTAAAGCAGTCTATTTTTTGATGACACCTGAATTTGAATGTATCGTCCCACGTCATCAGTTTTGATTCTTTGGATGCAGCGTCCTGCAGTTTCATGATAAATCCTTTCCATAAGTAGCCAATTAGTTTTGTTTCTGGAGGGATGCGCTTATTCGAGCAAGATTTTCCTCAGCCTGTTTGGTTCCCGGCGAAAGCTCTAACGTCTTTCTGTAGCATTCCGCCGCCTTCTCGAGATCACCCATCAGTTCATACGCAACCCCTCTCTGGTGATGAGCCCCTACATAATCCGGTCTGTGGAATACTGCGTTGTTAAAGCAGTGAAGAGCCTTCGAAAAATCCCGCTTGCTGATCAGCCATATCTGCCCCATGTTGTAGTGGGCCGCCACAACAGAAGGATTTATCTCAACAACCTTTTCAAATACCGCAATAGCTTCATCGTCCCTCTTGAGGTAAGAATACGCGACTCCCAGATTGTATAGAATAGCAGGGTTGTCCGGCGCTATTCTGATAAGGTTTTCCAGCCTGAGACAAGCCGAGTTGTAATCCTCAGCTTCCATTTCCGAAAAGGCCCTCTGAATCTGAACTTGGAAAAGGAAGAAATTGGATTCCGGACGGTTCTCTTCAGACTGGAGTTGCCGAATAATCTCCGATAAATGACGTTTCTGGCTTTCATCCGTGGTCAGCGAAAGGCATTCCTGAAATGCGACGCCAGCCTTCTCGAATCTGCCTGCGCACCCTCTGGAGACGCCTAGCCGGTATAAATTCTCAGCACGACTTTGAGGCGGACATGCCGCAAGAGCTTTCTCAAAAAATTCTGCGGCCATGAGGTAGTCTTCTTCACCATCATAACATGCGGCTATTGCCTCAAAGATAAGATAGGGCTGTCCTGTCCTGTCCTGAATTGTTTTGAAATCCTCAATGGCCTCTCTCCACAACCTGTCGGACATCTTCTTGAAAGCGGTCGCCTTGACGTTGGAAACCTCGTCTGCATCAACATGTGAGGCTGAGTCCTTCTCCAAGCAACAGTTTTTGTACTTTGAACCGCTGCCACAAGGACACGGATCGTTTCTACCGACTAGATTGATCATGGAGGCTCCTTGAAAGAGATGTAACTGAATCCTACATTTTAATATAATCTCGCTGATCCGCAAAGAAAATATCGCAGTAATTTTTAACAAATATAAGATAATAGACAAATAAAAATATCTTGACAATTAACGATGGATTTGATTGAATCCGGTACTCATTATTGCTTAGGCTATTCTTTAGGCCTAATCGGTACTCAATTTTTAAATTACAGCGCAAACTCAGCTTTCGTAAGAGATCAAATGGTCGAAGTTTTCCTCGGAAGGTCCTGACTCACGCGACTTTCTGTGAGATGACTGCAGGAGCTTTAAAGGCTGGCTGGTCTCAGCAAGGTTAGCTAAAAAATCCGGGTGGTGATCTCGTATAATGTTTCCTGACTTTTCTGCTCCTTTCGAGTTGCGAAGACCATTGTAAGAGAAAGGAGGAGCCTGTAAAAGATCGAAACCCTTAAGGCGAAACATGTCAAGAGAGTCAAAGGACTCTAACAAAGCTCAAACAAACTAGGAGGTTAGTTCATGCCGAGTTATGTTATTTTGGAAAAATGCGATGGTTGCAAGGGCCAGGACAAGACCGCTTGCATGTACATCTGCCCCAACGACTTGATGGTTTTGGACAAGGAGAAGATGAAAGCCTGGAACAGGGCTCCCGAAATGTGCTGGGAATGCTACAATTGCGTCAAGATTTGCCCTCAGCAGGCTATTGACGTGAGAGGCTACGCTGACTTCGTTCCTATGGGCGCCTCATGTGTTCCTCTAAGAGGTTCCGAAGACATTATGTGGACGGTAAAGTTCCGCAGCGGTCAGGTAAAAAGGTTCAAATTCCCCATCCGTACAACAGCTGAAGGATCAGCGGTACCTGATGGTGGATTTGGTGAAGTTTGCACCGATTTGGCTTCACAGTGCCTTTATAATGAGCCGGACGCTCTCAAGCTAAAAGACCTGCCCACAGTCAAGAAGTAATTTGAGGAGGAACTAAATATGGCGAATTTTGAAACCGTAGAAGTAACCACTGACATTCTGCTTTGCGGCGGCGGTATGGCCTGCTGCGGCGCGGCAGTTGAAGCAGCTTATTGGGCCGCCAAGAACGGCCTTAAGGTAACACTTGTTGACAAAGCGGCCATGGACCGTTCCGGCGCTGTCGCCATGGGTCTATCGGCTATCAACCAGTATGTTGACATTAACAGCGGCGCTAACACCTGCGAAGACTATGTGCGTTACGTCCGTAACGACCTTATGGGTATTACGCGTGAAGACCTCGTTTATGATATAGCGCGTCACGTCGATTCCTCGGTTCACCTGTTCGAAAAATGGGGACTCCCGATTTGGCTGGATGCAGACGGCAAGTATGTTCATGAAGGCCGCTGGCAGCTCATGATCAACGGTGAATCCTACAAAGTCATCGTCGCGGAAGCCGCCAAGAACGCTCTGACCAAGTATGGCCATGAGTATTTTGAGAGAGTATTTATCACCACACCTGTGCTGGACGGTGACCGCATTGCTGGCGCGTGTGGATTCAGCACACGTGAAGACAAGTTCTATGTATTCAAGGCCAAGGCAGTTTTGGCGGCCATGGGTGGAGCGGTTCACGTATTCAAGCCGAGAAGCTCTGGTGAAGGTCTTGGACGCGCATGGTACCCACCATGGAACTCCGGCTCAAGCCTTTATTTCACATTGATCGCTGGCGCAGAGCAGACCTGCCAGGAAGTACGCTTCATTCCAGTGCGTTTTAAGGATGCTTACGGCCCAGTCGGCGCATGGTTCCTACTGTTCAAGTCCCGTGCCACCAACGCCCTCGGTGGTGAGTACATGGTTGATCGCAAAGACGAGCTCGCGAACTGGGGCTCATACGGCGCAGTAAAACCCATCCCAGCGAACCTGCGTAACTATCTCGGTATGTTAGACGAATTCGAAGGCAAGGGTCCCATCTATATGAGGACTGAAGAAGCCATTCAGAAGATCGCCAACCAGTATGCCGACGATCCTAAGGCCTTCAAGAAGAAAATGAAGGAACTCGAAGCCGAAGCTTGGGAAGACTTCCTCGATATGACAATTTCCCAGGCCATTCTCTGGGCGGGCACCGATGTTCAGCCCGAAGAGAAGAAATCAGAAATCGCGGCCGCCGAGCCTTACTTCATTGGTTCCCACTCAGGCGCGTCCGGAGCATGGGTAAGCGGTCCTAAAGACCTTGCGCCACCCGAGTATTTCTGGGGCTATGAGTACATGTCAACAGTTAAGGGCATGTTCTGCGCGGGCGACGCTTCCGGCGCTTCCAGCCACAAGTTCTCCTCAGGTTCACACGCCGAAGGTAGAGCCGCTGGTAAGTCCATGGTGCGTTTCGTCCTCGACAACAACAGCCAGCCAGCCGTTGACGCTGCCAAAGTTGAAGAGATCAAGAAAAGCGTTCTCAAGCCTCTTGACATCTTCGCCGAATTTGGCGGGAAGTCCAGCGATCCTGACATTAACCCCGAGTTCATGAAACCCAAAATGTTCATGTTCCGCCTGCAGAAAATCATGGATGAGTATGCGGCCGGTGTTACCGCGGGATTCAAGACCAATCAGTGGAAACTGGAAAGAGCCCTCGAACTTCTCAACTGGCTCAAGGAAGACTCCGAGAAGCTGGCGGCTCAGGATCTGCACGAACTTATGAGATGCCATGAAAACATTCAGAGAATGTGGCAGGCAGAAGTCCACGTAAGGACCATTCTGTTCCGTGAAGAGACCCGTTGGCCGGGCTACTATTTCCGCAACGATTTCCCCAAACTGGATGAAGCCAATTGGAAGTGTTTCGTCAACGCCACTTACAAGAATGGTCAGTGGGAAATGAAGAAAGTGCCCGTACTCTCCATCGTTGACTAACCTCTAAACTCATGTTCATGCTCTGAGCGTCTACCCAAAGGGCGCTCAGAGAAACAATCGATACTGAGTAATCGATGAGGGGGCGTTTGTGCTCCCTCATAACCTTTTTTTGGGGAGGAAGCATGGCTGGAGAAAAGACCGTACTGGTCGTTGGGGGCGGTATTAGTGGAATTACGGCTGCTGTCGAAGCTGCTGAAGCTGGTTGCAAGGTGATTCTGGTCGAAAAGCAACCCTATTTAGGAGGGCGGGTCGCCCGGATGAACAAGTATTTTCCGAAGCTTTGTCCTCCCACTTGCGGCCTGGAAATCAATTTCAAGAGAATCAGAAAAAACCCGGATATTACCGTCTATACCCTTGCAAACGTCGAATCGGTGTCGGGATCTTCCGGCGCTTATACCGCTACAATCAAGATTAACCCAAGATATGTGGAAGATCACGCCGCCACCTCGAAGTGTGTGGATGACTGTCCCGCCGACATATCTAACGAATTCAACTATGGCATGGATAAATGCAAGGCAGTCCGACTCCCTTACGAAATGGCCTTCCCAATGAGTCTTGTTGCAGACGCGGAGGCTTTACGGGCTGTTAACGGGTCAGAATTGGGCGCCTTCATGGATTCGTGCGAATCCAGGGGAATCAGAATCGATCTACATGCGCAGCCAGAGACCTTCAAGGTCGATGTAAGTTCTGTTATATGGGCTACAGGATGGGTTCCTTATGACGCAACCAAGCTTGATAAACTTGGCTTTGGCAAGTTCGCCAATGTAATTACCAACGTGATGATGGAAAGGTTGGCCAATGTTGGTGGTCCAACCGCTGGCCATATAGTCAGACCGTCCGACGGGAAAAAGGTAAATAACCTGGCTTTTGTTCAATGCGCAGGGTCCAGGGACGAAAACCATCTGCCATATTGCTCATCGATCTGTTGCCTTGCCTCGCTAAAGCAGGCCACATATCTTCGCGACTATAACCCCGAGGCTCAGGCACATATTTTCTATATAGATTTAAGAGCTTACGGGCGTTTTGAATATTTCTTTGACAGGGTCCGTAACGATGAAAAAATTCTCCTCACCAAGGGGAAGATAGTCAATATTTTTGAGGATCCAGTAACCAAAGACGTCATAGTTGAGGGCGAGGACATCATGTCCGGCGAGAAAATCCGGCGTGCATTCGACATGGTCGTACTGGCCACTGGAATGCAACCCACCACAAGTATCGACAAGATTCCGACCGCCGGTGTGGAATATGACGAATTTGGATTCCTTGTATCTGATCAGGGAATTCACGCCGCAGGGGTGACTAAGCGACCTATGGACGTGGGCACGTGCTTGCAGGACGCCACCGGAGCTGCTCTCAAAGCCCTTCAAGACACGTTGGGGAGGTAATTTCATGAGCCAGAAAACAGGTGTGTACATTGACACGGGTTACGGTATTGGTGAGGCCCTGGACATAGACGCGCTTTCAAAAGTTGCCACCAAGGAGTTCAAGGCTGCGCTCTGCCGCGCCGATTCATACTGGACTTCTCCTGATAAGCTTGCCATCATTCGTAACGACATCGCAAACGAGGGGCTCACTGCTGTCCTTTTAGCCGGCCCGTCATCGCGCGTATTTCAGCAGGAATTGTCTTTTGAAGGTGTCATAACCGAGAGGGTCAATCTTCGGGAACATGTTGTTTGGTGTCATCCGGCCAATGATGAAGACACCCAGATGCTTGCTGAAGATTATATGCGAATGTCTTTGACAAAAATCGGGAAATACGAGGACAGGCCTGCCTTCCTGGAACCGAAGGAAAAGGGCATTCTAGTGATCGGTGGTGGCTATACTGGACTTACTGCGGCGCTCGAAGCGGCTGACGCAGGGTATCAGGTATATCTGGTGGAAAAGGAATCCCAACTAGGTGGATGGGCGACGAAGTTCTCTAAAGTTTTTACAGGGAAACCTCCCTACGACCAAATTGTAGATTCGCCGGTCAGCAAGAAAATTGAGGCTGTTCTCTCCCACAAGAACATCAAGGTTTTCCTGGGTAAGAGGGTATACAGCATTGGTGGCGCGCCTGGAATGTTCGATGTTGTGATCAGGCCTGATGGCGCGTGGAATGAAAACCTGGTCAAGACCCAGAATGAATGGTTAGCCGCCAAGAAGGCCAAGGAAGGTAAAGGCGAAGAACCCGAGGCCGCCAAGACATCTGAGGAAGCGGCCGTTCCTGCGGAAGTCTTCGTTGACGAGGTGGATTTCGAACACGAAGACGTTTCTGTTGGCGCAGTTGTCCTTGCAGCCGGCTGGCGACCCGAAGAACCTTCCGGAATGGAACATTTGGGATACGGTAAGTATGCGGATGTTATCACCAGCCTCCAGCTAGAGGAGCTCGCTCTTAACGGAAAAATAAAGAGGCCCTCTGATGGCAGGGAAGTCAAGACTATCGCCTTTCTGGAATGCATTGGTGATGATGTTCAGCATCCATGGTTATACAGCTCTGCCGTAGGTTGCCTCGTGGCCCTAAAACAGGCTCACTACCTCAGAAAGTCTAACCCTGACGGACGCGCCTATATTTTCTATGATAACATGCGAGCCCCCGGGCAGTACGAGAAGTTTTACAGGGCTATGCAGGACGATCCGGGAGTGTTCCTGTCAAAAGGTATTCCGGTTTCGGTTTCCAACGGTTCGTCTAGCCTCTCCCTTGAAGTTAAGGATACACTGCTGGGTGAAAAGCTTAAAGTTTCCGTGGATCTGATAGTGCTCTCTACCGGCATGATTCCGGCCACGAAGGACGCCGCTATAGTCAACCTCAAGTACAGACAGGGCCCGTTCTTACCCGAAAATCCCAACGGTTTTAATGATTCTCACTTCATCTGTTTTCCGTATGAGACACAGAGGACCGGTATATATACCGCGGGATGCGTCAGAGGCCCAATGGACTTTCTTTCCTGCGAGACCGATGCCACTGGGGCAGCGCTAAAGGCAATTCAGTGCGCAGAGCTTGTATCTCAGGGAAAGGCCGTTCATCCACGCGCCGGAGATGAATCATTTCCTCAGATATTTACTCAGAGATGCACCCAGTGCAAGCGTTGCACAGAAGAATGTCCCTTCGGCGCATACGATGAAAAACCGGACGGCACGCCCATGCCTAATCCCTCGCGTTGCCGACGGTGCGCTATCTGCATGGGGTCATGCCCTGAACGTATCATCTCGTTCCGGGATCACTCCGTAGATATGATTGGGTCGATGGTGAAGGCGATAGATGTGCCTGACGAGTACGCGGAGAAGCCTCGGGTAGTGTGTTTTATATGCGAAAATGACGCTTTTCCGGCCATTGATATGGCAGGTATCAATCGACTACAATACAGTTCCTATATCAGATTCATCCCTTTACGATGTCTGGGCAACATTAATATGGTGTGGATTGCAGACTCCCTTTCAAAAGGAATTGACGGAATCATGCTTATTGGTTGCAAATACGGGGATGACTATCAATGCCACTTTGTGAAGGGTAGCGAACTTGCCGAGTACAGAATGGGCAAGATTTCAGAAACCCTGCAGAGGTTGGTGCTTGAATCGGAACGTATTCGAGTTCACCAGCTAGCTATCGATGAATATGATCAAATCCCCAAACTTGTTGATGATTTCATGGAGACTCTCTCCGGATTTGATCCTAACCCATACAAAGGCTTCTAAGGAGGTTCACTCATGGCGAAAGAATTTGTCGCTGAACCTGATCTTCAGTTCACAAAAGATTTAATAGCCGCCGGAGGTACCGACCTTAAGAAGTGCTATCAGTGCGCTACTTGTTCGGTCGCCTGTCGAATTGCGCCAGATAACAACCCGTATCCTCGCAAGGAAATGATTTGGGCTCAATGGGGTCTAAAAAACAAGCTCATTAATGACCCCGATATATGGCTGTGTCATCAGTGCAATGACTGTTCGACTCAATGCCCACGAGGGGCAAATCCCGGCGACACTCTCAAAGCCATCCGAAAAATGGTCGTTCAGGAGAATTCTCGTCCGGCTTTCCTGGGAAAACTCGTCGGTGAGAAGTCCATGTTTGTTCTGGCTACGGGTATTCCCGTAATACTCGTGGGCCTGTTACTTTATGTTAGCGGATGGAGCTTTCCAGAAGGCCCTGTAACCTATTCCGCCCATCACCTGCCACCCAAAAAGGACGGGTTCATTTTTACCCCCGCTCTCCAGGTTCTGTTTACAGGAGCCCTGTTATTTGCAGTGATTTCCCTGTTTCTAAGCCTCAAGGCTTACTGGCAAAATTTGAATGACAACAATCCCGTTCCGGCGGGACGTCAGCAAAAGCCTTTTGTCCCTAGCCTTGTTGAGGCTCTCAGTGAAATTCTTCCACACTCGACTTTCAAGGATTGTGAAGCCAACAATATAAGGTACAGTTCTCACCTATTGGCCTTTTGGGGCATGATAGGCCTGGCGGTCACTACCGGTATTGTCGCCTTCAATGTGGACATCCTTGGGATATTGCCTCCATCTTTGAATGGTCCGGGAACGGTGCCAATCAAGATACTGGGAAACGTCAGCGCAGTGGCGTTCATTATAGGGCTCGGCATAATGCTCATGCGAAGGCTGACCGCCCCAGATCAGACCGGAGGAAGTTCCTATTTTGACTGGTTTTTTATCTATACCATCCTGGGTACAGGTCTAACGGGATTGCTCACTGAGCTATTCAGATGGTCCGGAATAATCGGAGGAACCTACGTCGTTTACACAATACACCTGATCTTTGTAATGACGCTCCTGCTCTATTTGCCATTCTCAAAGTTTGCTCACATCGGGTATAGGACCGTTGCGATTGCCTGGTCCAAGTCGGTTGGGCGGAACCTAAAAACCACGGTAAGGCCGAACTATGTTCCTTCGGCTTCCGCAGAAACCGCCGCAGAGTAAATTATGGGATATGTGTAAGTAATATAAGTGGTTATCATGAAACTGGGGGCCCTTGAAATGGGCCTTCCCAGTTTCCGGTCTGTCTATTGCGAGTAATTACATGAAAGTGACAATTCATTCGGAGGCGGTTCAGCAGGATATCCTTTGCTCAAACTTGTCCCAAAGCAACCCTGCAACTTCATCGCCACATTCACCAACTCCTGGATCGTATTGTTTAAGATACATGCTAAGGTCGCTAGTCCATCCTGATCTGTCACAATCCATATAACGCCTCAGAAAGTTACCATAAAGACCTTCAATCATGTATGGTGTGATCCTCTCTAACTCACGAACCACGCAAAGCGCCTTGTCATTGGTTATCATAAAATTATCCTCCGTCCTCAGATAATTTTTTGGCTGTTAAGTCCTCTTCTTATTTAGTAACTGAAACCCGAGAAGACAATATGTTTCAGAACTTTTTTGAAACTCTCAATACATCTGCCGATCGCGTCACAGATAAATTTAAATTTTACGAGGGATACCGAAACATGATATTTTATGAGGCTTACAACACACTTGAGGAAGAAAGGATACTTCATTGATAAAGCGCTATTCCAGACAACAGATGGGAAAGATATGGGAACCGGCGAACAGGTATCAGAAGTGGCTGGATATTGAATTGGCCGTTTGTGAGGCATGGACGGATAGAGGAATTATTCCCAGCGAAAGCATGGAAAGGATACGATCAAAAGCCGGATTCGATGTTGACAGGATAGATGAAATTGAAAAAATCACACGTCACGATGTGATTGCATTCACTACAAGCGTGGCAGAATTCGTTGGCGAAGATTCACGTTTCATTCATCGCGGGTTAACCTCCTATGATGTTGTGGACACGGCTTTGTCCCTACTCTTGCGAGAGGCTGGAAATCTCATAAGAGATGGCATCGTAGAGCTTTTGGATGCGCTTAAGGATCGCGCGATCGAGCACAAGGACACCTCCATGGTTGGCAGGTCGCACGGTATTCACGCCGAACCCATTACCTTTGGTTTGAAGTTAGCCCTTTTCCATTGCGAGATGGCCCGAAACCTTAAGAGATGGGATGCGGCAATAGATACAATATCTGTCGGCAAAATATCAGGCGCTGTGGGGACGTTTGCGCACCTGGATCCAGAAATGGAGGAGGACATTCTGTCTCGTCTGGGGTTGAGGCCGTGCGAAGTATCAAATCAGATCATTCAGCGCGACAGGCATGCTGAATATTTTACATCCCTGGCGGTCATTGCAACCAGCATTGAAAAAATAGCCCTGGAAATCCGGGGTCTCCAAAGAACAGAAGTCAGCGAGGTGGAGGAATATTTTCATAAGGGTCAGAAAGGATCCTCTGCCATGCCTCACAAGCGAAATCCGGTTCTAACAGAGAATCTGTGTGGGCTCGCCAGAGTAATCAGGGGTAACGCAATGGCTGCACTGGAGAATGTTCCGCTCTGGCACGAAAGGGATATATCTCATTCTTCCGTTGAAAGAATCATTGCGCCTGATTCCACGATCCTGGCAGATTTCATGTTGGACCGGTTGACTTTTGTGATCAAGAACATGCGAGTTTTCGACGATCAGATGCTGAAGAATCTGGAAAGCGGTAAGGGGCTCATCTTTTCTGAATCCATTCTCATCAAGCTTGTAGACCGCGGACTCACGAGAGAAGCGGCTTACGCCATCGTTCAGAGGAATGCCATGACCGCATGGGAACAGGGCCTGGAATTCAAGGACGTGTTGCTATCAGACCAGGAACTCCTGCGCTACCTCACCAAAGAGGAGATAGAAGGATCATTTGATCTCAGGCATGCTCTAAGATGGACTGAAAGGATTTTCCAAAGAGTGTTTGAACATGATTCGAAGTGATCATGTAAGGTCCTGAAATCAGAACGATAAACGGCTCCTTGATTCAGCGGCCAACCTGATTTCCGTAAAGGATCTAAGAAATTCTTTTCGAAACTACTTTTGGCCGCTACGGCGTAGCTTGTAAAAAACTAGCGCTTTCGGGTTAATGCGCCTGATTGGGATGCTTTCGGTAATTCAACCATAAAAAATCGTAAAATAATACCATGATAAAAATATTTATTAACAACAGGATTAAATCATGCTATGAAGTGTTCGCCGTTATGGGGTATTATTGAATGGTTAATACGGCATGTTATATAAAATAGCACTAACCTGAATTGATAATGCCCGTAATACTCCATAATGTTATAGAAATATACGCTCTAAAGTTCTTCAGGCTGGAACAAAACCCTAGACAGGTTTTCAAACAATAATGAGACTATTTTGTATTGGCCCATGACGACTGAATGCCCGAAGTTAAGTGTCTCAAATCTTGGGTAGTATCTCCGGGACTAACAGCGGTTAACGAACATTTGTCATGAGGATACCTTTTTGAAACACGTTTCACGCCACCTCATCACAACCAGGAGAATACGATAATGAAAGTCGGAGAAATTTGGTCATTCATAGCTGAGAAGTTCAAGCGCTCTGACAGTTCTTTAAGAAGTAGCATCCAGTACAGGGAAGCGCCTCCGATTCCATCGCATAAGGCTAGAACCCCGAGGGGCTACTCAATAGTAGTCATTGGTCGATCGGGGACCTCAAAACAATTCGATGTATCGATAGCATCCGGAAGAATGGCGATCGGAGTTGCTCTTATAACATTGGCATTTTCCTTCATAGGATTATTTAGTGGGGTCAAGTTTCTTTTTTGGGGAACCCCCAAGGCGACCCATGACGCTGCAATCGAAGAGAGGCTCACTGCATTACAGGATGAGCTTAGGACTAAAGAAGTGGCGTTGGCGGTACATGAAAGCCGTCTAAGGGAACAAAACGGGTTAGGCGCTGAGACTAAAGCCCTGGTAGATTTAGGGCAAGCCTCAGGCGCGTCTGATTTACGAGGCGCTGTTCAAGGGTCTATCAATGCGTCGATAGCGTCAGTAGCCCCTTATGAAAGATCCGAGACCGCGTCTGATACGTCTTTACTCGAAGCGGATGCGAAGACCGACTCCAAGGCATTGAAGGGACCGTTAAAGTCTGATGCGGCGGCCAAAAATGCCAAAACCGCCCCCGATAGGGTTCAGGGTCAGAAGTTTCCCCATGACCCCAATCCGATTGTAAACTTCAATACTCAGGATGTTGCCATCGCTACAGAATCCGCCGGATCAGGAACACTCAGCTTCAGGCTTGTGAAGGACCATCCCAATGTCCTCTTTTCCGGATACCTGTTTGTGTTTGTTGAGATGGAGGACAAACGCGGAGAAAACAAGATTTATGTTTATCCGGATAAAGCCAGACTAAGTGAAGGCGACTTGCCGTCAGATTTCAAGGAGGGCGAAAGTATTTCCTTCAAATACAATTCACGCGTAGAACTCCCATTCGGAGATATCAGAACAGGCGCATCGCTAGCTCGCGTATCCATACTGCTATACGGTGACAATGGGAAGATAGTCTTCCAGAGGGGATTTGAAAAGAAAGAGCTAAACGTTGTATCCGCCAACGCCAACAAACCCGATTCAACAAGACAAAAAACGGCTCTGGACAAAAGGAGACCGCTCTAATAAGGGAGACAGATTACTAGCCAAATAAAAAACAGCCCACAAGCGCAATTTCTGCGGTAGTGGACTGTCGCACATCAAAGAAAATATGATTTAGCTGATTCGCGATATCTTGTTGGCGCCATCCACGAATACATTTCTCGAGTGATGATTGCGGCATTCAGCATCATCCATGTGAACGTAAGAACATATTATTACGAGATCCTTGACTGAAACCTTCCGAGCGGCCGCCCCGTTGAGGCAGATCACACCGGACCCAGAGGGTCCATTGATGACATACGTAGTAAATCGTTCCCCATTCGATACATTGTAGATGTGAACCTGTTCATATTCTATCAGATCTGCTTCCCTCATCAGGTCAGTGTCAATAGTCACGCTACCTTCATAGTCTACACAGGCGCCGGTAACCGTCGCCCGATGAATTTTTGATTTGAGCATCACGCGTTGCATTTCTGAACTCCGTAAACATCAATAACAGTGAAATAGGACTCATCGCAAACCGCTCAGCTAACGGTCAGCGGTTTACGGAAAAAGTAAGGCGTCTGTCAACCGAGAATCATGTTATCTATTAGCCGCGTTTTTCCGATACGCACTGCAAGCGCAACCAGAGAAGCGCTATCAGACTGGTCAACATCAGACAATGTATGGGAATCAACAATTCTAGCGTAATCGATTCTAGCGTCAGGCTCTCTGGAAATTCTGTCAACAACAGCATCCAGGATAATACGGGAAGAGGTCTCCCCCGAATGAAACATAGTTTTGGCAAAAAGCAGCGATTGATTCAGTGCAACCGCCTGTTTCCGTTCAGAAACGTCCAGGTATGAATTTCTGGAACTCATCGCCAGACCGTCCGCTTCCCTGACGGTAGGGCAACCAATGACGCTTACGTCAACATTGAGATCACTAACCATCCTTCTAATAACCTGTAACTGTTGAAAATCCTTTTGCCCGAAGTATGCTCTGGTTGGCCTGACGATGTTGAACAGTTTGAGAACGACTGTAGCTACGCCCTTGAAATGCCCCGGTCGGGAGGAACCGCACAATGGGAGTGAAACGGTTTCCACGATGACATAGGTCTGATAACCTGGCCCATACAATTGACCGGACTCGGGTAAAAATAGCGCGTCAACCCCGGCTGTTTGCAATTTGTGCCGATCCCCCTCCATGTCTCGGGGATAAAGCTCCAGATCTTCGTTCGGACCAAACTGGGTGGGATTTACAAAAATGCTGGCAACTACGACATCGTTTTCCGATCGAGCCCTTTGCACAAGGCTCATGTGACCATCGTGCAGGTATCCCATGGTGGGAACGAAGCCAATCGCAAGGTTTTGGCTGCGGGCCTCATTAGCCAGCGACTTCATTTCAGGAATGCCGGATATCGTAATCACTACACTGTCCAGAAACTAAAAAAGCCTTCCGAAAGGAAGGCTGTGTATAGTTGCATATCTCTACCTTCCGTCCCGGTCCAGATGGATCCAAGCGGCATGATTGTAAATAAATCGTCAAAAGGGTTCCGTAAGTTACAGACCCTACCTGATAGTATATCCGCGTATAGTATGAGGTCAATGAAATTTCCTGTCAGGCTACATTTTTTCCAAATTGGTTCTGTCGATATCTTCTGATGATTACACCAACAATTAACCATTTTTAGTAACAGGCGCCTCCCTGAAATTGAACCGAATCTTGCGCGCAATTAACAGTTTGAAAGCCGAAAAATATCATGGCCTGGTATCGAGGAATTCGCTTTGATCCCGTTGAGCATGGCAAAATCCGCTCGGGTAGGTCTGGAAGCGATTGCCAAAGAGTGGCTATTGAATTCTTGACCTCATCCTGTCATTGTGGCAAATGCATGAATAAACCACTACGAGTGTGCTTTCAGGAACATGCAGAATTGCGAGTAAACGATGAAATCAATTGTTAGCGTGAGAAGATGCCAGGATTACAGGCATGAAATACTCAGGCCGCAAATAGAAAAGCTTTTTACAGACTCTTATGAAAACGGGATTTGCGCAAAGCGCGGAGACAGCGTGCTGTTAAAGCCGAACCTGTTGAGACCGGCCAGCCCTGACAAAGCTATCGTTACACATCCGATGTTTGTAGAAATTGTTGCCGAGATTTTGAGTGACTGTGGCGCCAGGCTTTCAATCGGAGACAGCCCTCCATTGGGAAATCTACAGCGAGCGCTCGCCAGGAGTGGATATGAGCCTTTCCTGAAGAGGTTGAGCATTAAATCGATGCCTTTCTTGCAAAAGAAGACGGTCGAGTTTGGGGAAGACCGCATCTATAAAAAAATAGACCTGGCTCAGGAAGTGTTTGATTTCGACAAGGTGATTAACCTGGCAAAATTAAAGACACATTGCCAGATGACCCTTACCCTCGCGGTAAAAAACCTCTTTGGAGTCGTGATCGGAACCGATAAGGCCTCATGGCATCTGAGAGCTGGAAGGATGACGGATAACTTCGCCCATGTGTTGCTACAGATTTATGAAACCGTACAGCCGGAATTGTCCATGATAGATGGGATCCTGTCAATGCAAGGCAATGGTCCGAATAGCGGGGAACCGCGCCATGTTGGAATTATATGCGCTTCGCGAGATGCAGTCGCGTTGGATTCCGTAGTCTCATATCTCGTTGGGTTTCCGGTTGACAGCGTTAGAACCACGGTTATAGGGGAGGAACTGGGACTGGGTGTCGCATCTTCTGACAGAATTGCAGTAGTGGGCGACACTACTGAAGGATTCCCTCTGGTAGACTTTAAGGCCCCGAAATCAATGTCCATGGCGTGGAACCTCTCTTACTGGAATCCGATCAGACGCTTCATGGAAAATCATGTCATCACAAAACCTGAAATTGATTCGGTGGTATGTCAGAACTGTGGAATCTGTATGCGGCATTGTCCGCCACAGGCCATATCGGAAATCAATGGAAAAATGTTCATAAACCGGAAGAAATGTATCTCATGTTTTTGCTGTCATGAACTTTGTGGGTCTGACGCAATAAACATTAGACAACCCTACCTGGGCAGGCTGCTGTCATCTTTCAGCAAGTAGGAAGAATGGTGAAAGGGCAATTCGGATCGATGACCTCAGCGATGTCTGGTCGGAACACAGTGATACCGGACTCAACCGACTCCCTGTATTTTTTCCTGAATGGGTCTCATGATGATCGTCAAATTTGACAGGATCAGCCGGATCATTTCGTGCCATGAAAGAGTTCGCTTCCGGCGCCAGGGTAAATTCTTCTGTCAATTCCAGGAATCTTTTTTAGGGCTTCGGGCCACTTGCCTGGCTGGGGTTCAGCTCCTTCCAGCGCAGTAGGGCAGGGCTGCTTGTCTGCCATAACAGGATTTTTCCTGATGTCCTTGTCAGGTAGGGTGTAACTGAATTCTACTGGAATGTTGTTCGGGTCAAAGGAATAAATGGAATATATGAAACCATGATCGACAACTTCCGAAACCCAGAAACCGGCTGTTTCGAGTATGCTTTTCAATTCCCAGAGGTCATCCAGGTTTTCCACGCCAAAAGAAATGTGATCAAAAATGACTTTGCCACTTAGTGGAGCGCCATGATCCTTCTCGACTGCAGGCTCAGCGCCTTCCCATTCAAAAAAAGCTATCAAGTCTCTTTCTGAAATTTCCAGAAAGTAATGTCTGTAGCCGGGCCGACCAACACCTGCCACAAGCCGCATTCCCAGGAGGTCTCTCCAGTAACGGATGGTTGAGTCCATGTTGCCGGTAATCATTGCCACGTGATTCACGCCGTTGTAAGTAATCATGAGTCAGTTGTCTCCCCGAAATCTTGGAGGTCATGCGTCAGTCAATGGGCTGAGCATCGATCTGAGCCTATAATAAATATAGTGTCACTGACCTCTGAATCAAAGAAAAAATCTACTGTTGAATGACAGGCTACAACCCATTGATGTCCACCTTTAATGCACAAAAGTTCTTAAAGCTATTGACATTAACCTTCAGAAAGTATACCCATATAATCTTAAAAAATCTTACCGTAACAGCGATTGATCCTTTAGGGGCTCAATATCTATACACGGAAGAAAAATCTAAAAAGCAGCTTGAGATCGAAGTTACCGGAGGAGAGGGACTGACCTTTTTTCATGATCTGTTCTGAATCTCCTGCCCCATCTCAATATGTAACACGATTCTCGCTCTGGCTTGCGCATTCAGTTTATGTGTCTATGCTGGTTTAATGTTTCTCGGTAACCAAGTGACGTGCGACGTTCAATTTCCGGATTCAATTAGCGTGGAGCGTCTGACATAGAGAGGATGATTCAATTATCAATGCTTCAAAAATTGTTATCACAAAACAGAAACGCAATTCTGAGAAAATGGTCGGATTTAATTTTTAGTTCATATCCCCCGGAGACAGCAAGCTTTCTGGCCAAGCAATCAAATGAGTTTGCCAATCCGGTGGGGGCCTCCATAACTAATGGCGCCACGGGTATATTTGACTGGATAGTTAATGGAGCTTCAATTGATCGCAAAGAAGAGATTGACTCTCTTCTGGACGATATTGTTCGAATTCGGGCGGTGCAACAATTTTCAGCGTCCGATGCCGTCGGTTTTGTGTTTCTCTTGAAAAAGGCTATTAGAGATACTCTCTCCAGGGAAATTAGAGACCCGAATCTTGTTGACGAGCTTTTTCAACTCGATTCTACGGTCGATCAGTTGGCCTTGACTGCGTTCAACATCTACATGAAATGCAGGGAGAAGGTTTTTGAAATCAGGGCTATGGAGCTGAGAAACCGTACTTCTCGGATTTTGGAGAGAGCATGTATGAAATACGGAGCGCCTCACGAATGGTAGCGTTTCGGAAGCAGCAATCACAACAGTGTTAGAGCAATCGAGGTGGTCTAATGAACGCATGGGTTTCCCTATTAACGGCCCTGGTTGCGGTTGGAGCGTTAGCAGCAATCTCGTGGCTAGGGGTTACGGCGATTGGGTTGCAGAGTGTGTTTGGTATATACATACCATACATAGCAATCGCCATATTTCTTGTAGGTGTTGTTGGAAGGATCATTGGCTGGGCCAGGGTGCCTGTGCCATTCAGGATCCCAACAACCTGCGGTCAGGCAAAATCCCTGCCGTGGATCAAGGCTGACAATCTGGAGAGTCCTTACAACCGAATCGGGCTAATCGGAAGAATGGCTCTGGAAGTGCTCCTGTTCAGATCCCTTTTTAGAAACACGAGGGCTGAACTCAGGGAAGGGCCTAAAATTACTTATGCTTCTGCAAAATGGTTATGGCTCTTCGGTATCCTGTTTCACTACTCGTTCCTGATCATTGTGGTCAGGCATCTGAGATTCTTTATGGAACCGATCCCTTCATTTGTTGACGCCCTGTCATCAGTTGACGGCTTCTTTCAAATCATGGTTCCCACAATCTTTCTCACAGACATCTTTTTCCTTGGCGCCGTGACATATCTGTTCCTCAGGCGGGTTGCCTTGCCTCAGGTCCGGTATATTTCGCTGCCCGCTGATTACTTTGCGTTGTTCCTGATCCTCGGCATAGGGTTATCGGGTGTCCTGATGCGTCAGGTGCTAAAAGTTGATCTCCTGAGCGTCAAGAAACTCGCAATGAGTATTTTCACCCTCCATCCGATTCCACCGGCGGATCCTATGCTGGCCGGCATAGGTCCCATTTTTTATGTTCACGTTTTCTTGGTTAGCGTTCTGATCGCCTACCTGCCATTTAGCAAGATCATGCATGCGGGCGGAGTGTTCCTGAGCCCAACAAGAAACATGATGAACGTCAACAGGATGGAACGGTATGTTAACCCCTGGAATTATCCAGTCAAGGTTCACACATACGAAGAGTACGAAGACGAGTTCCGCGGAAAGATGAAAGAGGCCGGAATTCCGGTGGACAAGGAGTAACCATGAGTGTTGATAAACTTCTAAAACCTCAAGACTTGATGAACATAGATCTCCAAAAGACACCGGAAAAAGGTTGGCTTGACACGCCTACCGTCTTTAGAGATGGAACGTTTAGTTATCCGGCTGCTCCCAAGAACCTTAAATACCTGGGAATGGCTAACCCTAGAGAATGGTCTCCCACAGACCAGGACTGGCAACTTCCTGACAACTGGAGAGAAATTCTCTATAATGGTTTTAAGGAAAGACTTTCAAAGTATCGCTCGTTTCGATTGTTCATGGATATTTGTGTAAGATGTGGCGCATGCGCGGACAAATGCCATTTTTTTATCGGTTCAGGTGATCCCAAAAACATGCCCGTGCTCAGGGCCGAACTGATAAGGTCAGTTTATCGAAAGGATTTCACACTCCCTGGAAAAATCTTCGGAAAGCTTGCCGGTGCTCGTGACCTTACCATCGATGTTGTTAAAGAGTGGTTCTATTATTTCTACCAATGTACTGAATGCCGACGGTGCTCGGTATTTTGCCCCTACGGGATAGACACCGCCGAAGTTACGATGATCGGTCGCGAACTCCTGAACCTCATCGGGCTAAATATTAACTGGATACTTGAACCAGCGGCCAATTGCTTCAGAACGGGGAACCATCTCGGAATTCCCCCACACGGCGTCAAGGACATGTGGGAGTTCATGGCGGATGATATTGAAGATATAACCGACGTCCGCGTCAACCTACCGATCAACAAAAAGGGAGCGGAGATACTATTTGTAACCCCATCTGGCGATTACTTCGCCGACCCGGGAACATATACCTGTATGGGTTACATGATGCTGTTCCATGAACTCGGTCTGGATTATACATGGAGCACCTATGCTTCCGAGGGTGGAAACTTCGGTCTGTTCACCTCACATGAAATGATAAAGCGGCTTAACGCCAAGATATATGCAGAAGCCAAAAGATTGGGAGTTAAGTGGATTCTGGGTGGTGAATGCGGTCACATGTGGCGCGTTATGCATCAATACATGGAAACCATGAACGGGCCAGCGGATTTCCTTGAGGAACCGGTGTCGCCTATTACCGGAACAAGGTTTGAAAACTCCAAACAAACCAAAATGGTCCATATTACAGAGTTTACTGCTGACCTGATCAAGAATGGAAAACTAAAACTCGATCCTAGCAGGAATGACAAGATCATAGGCACATATCACGATTCGTGTAACCCTGCCAGAGCCGCTGGATTACTTGATGAACCCCGTTATGTTATCCAGAATGTGCTCAATAACTTCCATGAAATGCCGGAAAATACCATCCGTGAGCAAACCTTCTGCTGTGGCGGTGGAGCTGGTCTGGGTAATGACGAGAACATGGAAATGAGGATGAGGGGTGGATTCCCAAGAGCCAACGCCGTGAGACATGTCAGGGATAAACATGGCGTTAACAGATTACTCTGCATGTGTGCAATCGATCGTGCTACCCTCACCGCAATGATGCATTACTGGAGTCCTGAGGTGGATGTTGGGGGTATTCACGAACTGGTTGCAAACGCGCTGATCATGACCGGCGAAAAAGAACGCACACATGACCTCAGAGGCGAACCACTAAGCGATGATTACGAGGAGGACGAGTAGTATGTATAACGCCGGAAAAATAATTATCGGGATAATCATCTTCCTCTGTCTGGTTACCACTCCGTTTTGGTACAATTTTGGGAAAGTTTCCACTCCTCCCAAAATTGAGATTGGCACTCAGGAAAAAGAGTGTGTGGAGTCCAAAGCATTCATGCAGACTTCACACATGGTGCTTCTGGAACAGTGGAGGGATGAGGTGCTTAGGGAAGGCAAACGGGTATATGTAAGCTCAAATGGAAAACAGTACCTCATGAGCCTTCAAAACACCTGTACCAAATGCCACACCAGCAAGGAAAAATTCTGTGATCGCTGCCACAACTACCTGAACGTGGCGCCCAATTGTTGGGATTGCCACCTGGCGCCGAAGGAAAAACAATTACAGGCGGCAAGGAGTGAGAAGTAATGGACGAAACAAGAAGAAGGTTCCTTAAAATAGCTGGCCTTTCGGTGTTGGGAATTGGAGCAAAGCCCGTAGTTGACGCTGTGGCGGCAGGTGGGACTACGAAATATGAATCTGACCCTAAAGCTCTGAAAGCCAAGAGATGGGCGATGGTTGTTGACCAGAAGAAATGCGCCCAAGCAAAAGAAGGTTGCCAGGACTGTGTTGAGGCTTGCAACATCGCTCACAATATTCCTCACTTTGACGATCCCAAGGACGAGGTAAAATGGATATGGCGAGCGCCTTTTGAGAACGCTTTTCCAGGCCAGGGAAATGAATACCTGGAAGAGTTTATCAAGAAAAGTCTAAAAAACGCTCCATTCATGGTCTTGTGCAATCATTGCGATAACCCCCCTTGCGTGCGGGTTTGTCCTGTAAAGGCGACCTTTCGCAGGCCTGACGGAATCGTCGTCATGGACTATCACAGATGTATTGGTTGCCGATTCTGTATGGCCGCCTGCCCATACGGCGCTCGTAGTTTGAACTGGCGTGATCCAAGACCACATATCAAAAAGGAAAATCCCGAATATCCGACTAGAACACGCGGCGTGGTTGAAAAATGTAATTTTTGCTCTGAGCGTCTGGCAGTGGGCCTTCAGCCAGCCTGTGTGGCTGCGTGCAAGGATAAGGCCCTTATTTTCGGAGATCTGGAAGATCCCAACTCTGAAATTAGGGAAGTTTTGCGAACCCGTTCAACGATACAAAGAAAACCACAACTAGGCACACGCCCTGAGGTCTATTACATACTGTGAGGTAGCCATGCTTGAAAAAGCTCTATCTGGAACTAAAGCTTATTTTTCCTGGATAATATTCCTGGTGATCCTGTTTAGCATAGGATTCGCCTTCTATTTGAAGCAGTTGGGCTTCGGTTTAGGCATCACGGGTATGAGTCGAGACGTATCCTGGGGCCTTTACATTGGACAGTTCACTTTTCTGGTCGGTGTGGCGGCTTCCGCAGTAATGCTCGTGCTCCCCTATTACCTTCATAACTACAAGGTTTTTGGGAAAATCACGATTCTCGGAGAGTTTCTCGCGGTAGCCTCAGTTACAATGTGCCTCACATTTATCGTGGTAGACTTGGGGCAGCCCTCCAGGGCATTCAACGTATTGCTTTACCCAACGCCGAACTCAGTACTTTTCTGGGACATGGTCGTCCTTAACGGATATTTGTTTCTGAATATCGTAGTTGGGTGGAGCGTTCTGGAAGCTGAACGAAAAGGGGTCGCTCCGGCCAAGTGGGTCAAGTTCCTGATCTATGTGTCAATTCCATGGGCTGTTAGCATTCACACCGTAACAGCTTTTCTATACGCCGGCCTTCCAGGAAGAGGATTTTGGCTTAGCGCAGTCATGGCGCCCCGCTTCTTGGGATCCGCCTTTGCCTCTGGCCCATCCCTACTCATTCTCATTTGTTTGTTCCTACGTAAATACACAAAATTTGACGCGGGCTGGGAAGCAATACAGTCTCTCGCTAAAATTATCACCTATGCCCTGATCATCAGTGTTTTCTTCGTGCTATGTGAACTCTTCACTGTTTTCTATAGCCAGATTCCAGAACACATGTACCACTTCATTTACCTGTTTGTAGGATTCCACGGTCACTATGGACTGGTAGCGTGGATGTGGGCGGCCATAATCCTGGCTGCGATTGCTTTGATCATACTCATTAACCCAAACACCAGAAATAATCCGACCACCTTGGCTTTCGGATGCGCTTCAACCTTCCTGGCCTTGTGGATTGAGAAAGGTATCACTCTGGTGCTGACAGGCTACATTCCTTCACCATTGGAAACGATTACAGAGTATCACCCTACAGTTCCGGAAATCGCCATCGTTATCGGCGTATGGGCTCTAGGGCTTCTGATCCTGAGTATCCTCTACAAGGTGGCTCTCAGTGTTAAAGAGGAAGCGGCTGCATAATAACAGTTTGTTCCTGTTTATGTCCTGAATGAGAAGGCGATTCGGTTTGCGAATCGCCTTTCTTGTTGACGCCAGATGCAACAGAACTCCTCCTGGAAACACAAAATGACAGTTGCAGACCTGCCCGGGAAACTGATAGCGCTGCGAACGGCGCTGATTGAATATTTCACTGAAAAAACCGCCAATGGTGGCGCCGAGTCCGATCTGAAGGGCTTGTTTGAACTGTCCATTGGAAAACTTGTCACGGCTTTACTCAAATCCAATAATTTCTCAGGCTACGATGAATCAGTTTTTGGTGAGCCGGATGAGAGTTGTCAGTTTGAGAAAATAGCGGCAACACCCGGGGGAATGGAAATTCAAGAGATCGCTCAATGTTATGAGCATTTGTGTAGTCTCAGCCTGAATCTGGATTCAAACAGGGTGGTATCTCTCAAGTTCTCCCAATCCAGAAGGCGCAGCCATGGAATGTTTTACACACCTGCGACGATTGCCAGACAGATCGTGACCCTCTCTCTCGATGCCTTAGGTTTTTGCCCCAATAGTCTTGAATCAAGGTTAGCAGTCCTTGACCCCGCTGTTGGCGCTGGAATTTTCCTCACGGAGTTTCTCCAGGAAATCAGCTCGAGGATCGGAGAATCATCGAGAACTGATTTTCCCCTCATGCTGGATTCGTCAATTGCCCTACACGGTGTTGATATAGACCCGGTAGCAATTCAGATGACCAAAGCTGCTATGGCGCAAACCGTTAGAGCCTGTACCGGTATCGATCGACCTGATCTGCGCAACATGAGGGTGGGGAATTCACTGATTGGCAATGATGGGAAGATCAATCAAAACCAGATCGAAATGGGGCTTTACGACCCGAGCTACGAAAAAAGCAATACCTCTACCGACAGGCGTCGCTTTGCGAATTCATGGTTTGAGCGAAAAAAGGGATTCAACTGGTCTAAAGAGTTTCCTCAATTATTTGCACGGGAAAACCCAGGCTTTGATCTCATAATTGGAAATCCACCATACGAAATTCTCTCGGTCAAGGAGTCCGGAATTCCGGATATGAAAATCGACCTGGACTATTACAGAACACACTATGAAACATGTTTAGGCAAGATCAACACCTACCGATTAATGATGGAACGATGCGTCAATCTCCTGAGAAGGGGAGGGGTCCTCGGACTGCTTGTCCCTTCCACATTTATGGCCGATTCTACGGCCTCGGTCCTGCGTAAAAAGATGTTCGTGGAATGTGAGGTAATAGACCTGATTACCATTCCGGAAAAAGCCAGGATGTTTCAGGGGGTAACTCAGGCCCTTTCGATAATTATAGCCAGAAAGGGAAAACCATCGACTACTGTAAGATCCAGAGTATGGTGTGCTGAAAAATCTTTCGATGGCTTGTCATCCACCCGGGTAAAGCTTGATGAGTTGAACAAAACGGGATTCCGCATCCCGATATTGAGATCCCAAATCGAAAGTGACCTACTAGATCATCTTGGCGGATTTCCATGTCTTGGATCAAAGTTTCCCGATGTTCCGCGCATAAAGGTCCATCAGGGAGAAATCAACCTTACTACTAACATGGAAATGATTTCCACATCTGAAACCGGAATTCCACTGGTGCGCGGAGAGCATATTCATCGGTTCAGTATCAGGCATCCCTCCGCGCAACCCAATAGAATGGACTGGATCAGACCGGAAAGAATAAGAACTGGAAAACATCGAAGGAACCATTACGAAAAATCAGCTTTGGGGATGACTGACGCATCACACAATGACGGAAGGGTGGCCCTTGCGCGGGTCGTTAACCTGGATAGTCAACTAAGGCTTAAAGCAGCTTGGGTGGGTGAAGGAGTCTATTTGGGGGATATGACCAATTACCTGGATCGCACACTCGTGTCACGAAATTTTACATTGGGACTTCTCAATTCCAAACTTCTCAACTGGCGATTCAAAATTACCAGCGCCAATAATTACATTTCTGCCTCAGAACTGGAAATGCTGCCGGTACCGAGTCACGTCCACGTTAAACTTCGGCCAGATTCATACTTTAACGAATATGAACTCATGGAAGATCTAATGTCAGAAATGATCACCAATCTTAATGGAGCTTTAACAAAAATTGACGCCATTATTGATCGGATTGATCGCCAGGAAAAAAAATTCGTTTTCATACGCCGTGCAATTGAAGAAATTGTTGATTCATTGATTGATAAAAGTCTCGAGTCGGAAGGCGAAGCGCCCTTCAGAAATAATATTCTGCTACTGTTGGACGCGCTTGTCATCAAGATGTATTCTGCGGAGAAATATTCGGGCATTCTCGATATGGTCGAGACTAGGTAGCCTCCCGCCGGGGAGGTCGAGCCCTCCAAATTTTTTGTTTGAAAAAGATGGAATTAATGATAATAATTAGAGGTTAACTCACACATCCCTGTCTGAAGGGTCGCCGCTTGTGGCGGATCATGGGATGGAGGAAAAACCCGAAAAGGAGATTTAGATTGTCTTTGGTTACAATGAAGCAATTGTTGGAAGCAGGAGTTCATTTTGGACATCAAACGCGCCGTTGGAATCCAAAAATGAAACAGTACATTTTCGGCGCTCGAAATGGTATCTACATAATTGATTTACAAAAGACGGTTCGTCTTTTCAAGAGGGCCTACCAGTTTGTCCAGGATTCGGCGGCCACCGGTTGCGGGGTGTTGTTTGTCGGAACAAAAAAACAGGCTCAGGACGCTGTTCAGGAAGAGGCACTGCGCTGCGGACAATATTATGTGAATCAACGATGGCTAGGTGGAATGCTTACCAACTTCTCCACTATAAAGCAGAGTATTGAACGGTTGAACAACCTTGGGGCCATACTTGAGCGACCCGAGGAAACAAACTTTACAAAAAAGGAAATCGGCAACCTGACTCGTCAGTATGACAAACTGAACAAGAACCTGGCAGGTATTAGAGAAATGAAGAAACTGCCCGGCGTTCTGTTTGTCGTTGATCCGAAAAAGGAAAATATCGCTGTAAAGGAAGCCAAGAAGTTAGGTATTCCTATTGTGGCAATAGTTGATTCAAATTGCGATCCGGATGAAATTGATTACGTCATCCCGGGAAACGACGACGCCATTAGGGCAATCAGGCTTTTCGCGGCTAAAATCGCTGATGCCTGTGAGGAAGGGCGTTCAATGCATGAGGCTTCGCTGAAGGAGGACGTCGGCGCTGCTGAATTTCCGGTGGTCCGAAAACTCGAAGATGCGGAAGTTGCTATACGGGCGGACATGGAATCTGACGAGGGTGACGAATATGAGTCAGATGAGACCGATGAAGATGATGAGTCCCAGGACTAGGCTCGAGACTACGCTTTGTCCTTATTTATAGACGTTAACAGATCCAACGTGGCGCTGGATCTGCCGAAACTGGCCATGATCGCTGGGCGGCCATTATTACCGCATGTCTGAATCGTGGTCGGCGCCATGTTCAGTAACAAAAAGTATCCGAAATTCATGCGCCTCAGACACCAAGGGGCGTCTGGATTCGACAAGGAGATAGATTTATGGAAGTGTCTGCAAGTTTGGTTAAAGAGCTACGTGAAAGAACCGGTTTGGGTCTCATGGACTGCAAGAAAGCTTTGGTGGAAACCGAGGGTGATCTCGACAAGGCGGTTGAACATCTTCGAAAGAAAGGGGCCTTGAAGGCAGCCAAGCGAGAGGGAAGGGCCACCTCGGAAGGACGAATTGGATCATACATTCACATGAACGGTAAAATCGGTGTCTTGCTGGAACTGAACTGTGAAAGTGATTTTGTCGCAAAAACAGATCAGTTTGCTGAATTGGTTCATGATATTTGTATGCATATAGCTGCAAGCTCCCCACAATGGATATCTCCTGACAATGTACCGGAAGAAGTGCTTGCTAAAGAAAAAGAAATTTATATGGTTCAAGCCAAAGAGGCGGGCAAGCCCGACAAGATGCTTGAGAAAATAGCTGAAGGAAAACTCAGGAAATTTTTTAGTGAGGTATGTCTGTTAGAGCAGCCGTTTGTCAAGGACCCGGACAGGACTGTCGGTGAATTGATAAGGGACAAGATTGCCCAACTTGGTGAAAACATGACCGTGGGTAGGTTTGCAAGATTTCAGCTTGGTCAGAATTAAAAAGGATCAGTGCAATTTAACATGTATCGTCGATGTTTGATCAAGGTATCTGGTGAGGCCCTTGCGGGCCAGCGGGGATTTGGGATTGATCCGGTAAAGACCGGGTGGATAGCTGGCGAAATCTCAAAGGCCTCCAAAAAGGGGGCCCAGATCGGTATTGTTATCGGAGGTGGTAACATACTACGGGGAGTTAACGCCGCCTCGGTTGGTGTAGATCCCCTCATAGGCGATCACATGGGGATGATTGCCACGATCCTCAACGGGATGGCGTTGCGGTCTGCCTTGGTAAAAGCCGGTGTGGACGCCCGCTTGCTATGTGCTTTTCAGGTTGGGGCCATGGTCGAAGTCTTTGATCAGGAGAAAGCCCAGTCATACCTTGAAGAAGGACGGGTGGTGATATTTGCGGGTGGAACCGGCAATCCGTGTTTCACCACCGATTCGGCGGCTGCGCTCAGGGCAGTTCAGATCAGAGCTGAGGTCATGATCAAGGCTACTCAGGTTGACGGGGTCTACGATAAAGACCCCAAAATATTTAATGACGCCATACGTTTTGAATCAATCACTCCATCAGAGGTGTTGGAGCGACGATTAAAAGTTATAGATGCAGCCAGTATTGAAATATTGCGCCGAGATGAAATCCCTGTTTTGGTTATCAATTTGCACGTTGAAGGTAATATAGAAAAAGCCCTTTCCGGTTTTAGGATCGGAACTACAATCGCCTGAACATTCTCAACTTAATGGTATGAGGTGACTATGATAGACGAAGTCCATTCCGAGCTCAAGGCCTCCATGGATAAATCCGTAGAAATCCTTCAGAAAGACTTAAAAAGAATTAGAACCGGACGAGCGTCTCTGGCTTTACTTGATGGAATAATGGTGAATTATTATGGGAGCGCGACCCCAATCAATCAATTAGCCACCCTCTCGATTCCGGAACCTCGTCAGATTGTCATACAGCCTTGGGATTCTCAGGCGGTGCCAGATATAGAAAAGGCTATCCTGAAATCAGAATTGGGACTGACTCCTATGAATGATGGCAAGGTTGTCAGGATTAATTTGCCGCCCCTTACTGCAGAACGAAGAAAAGAACTGGTTAAACTGGTTAAGAAAATGGGGGAGGAGTTCAAGGTTCAGTTACGTAATCATCGCCGAGACGCAAACGAACTGTACAAGGAAATGAAAAAAGATAAGGAAATTTCGGAGGATGACCTGCACAAGGCACAGGAAAAAGTTCAAAAGACTACCGACGAATACATTACAAGGGTAGACGCAGTCATAGGCCAAAAAGAAGCTGAAATCATGGAAATATAATGAGAACTTCTGTGTAGGTTACTGTTGCGCCCATCATTCCCTTGCGCCGGCGATATTAGCTTTCCTGTCAGTTTCCCAATCCTTTACTCACGGGTGCAGGCTCTTGACTGATCCACAAATTAAGCTTGATGATATCCCCGTTCATGTTGCCATCATAATGGATGGCAACGGGCGGTGGGCCAAAAAACGCTTCCTGCCTCGACTTGAAGGGCACAGACAGGGAGCGAAGGCTGTTCGACGGGTTGTAGAGTTTTGTAGACGGTCTGGAATTAGATACTTGACTCTCTATGCTTTTTCTACAGAGAACTGGAACCGTCCTGAGGGGGAGGTTTCCGGTCTTATGAAACTGCTTTCGCAGTTTCTGGATTCAGAGCTGAACGATTTACACAAGAATGATATTCGCTTCAGAACAATTGGTGAGACCAATCGATTACCGGACACACTGGTAGAAAAAATTGACGCCGCTAAATCCAGAACCGAAAACAATAAATCAATGAACCTTAACATTGCGCTTTCCTACGGCGGTCGAAGTGAGATTGTCAGAGCATGTTGCAAAATTGCTCAAGCTTTCAGGGAAGGGCAAATGACTCTTGACGATGTAGATGAAAAATATTTTTCATCAATGCTTGATACTGCGGGAATTCCCGATCCGGATTTACTTATCAGGACGGGTGGTGATATACGGGTCAGCAACTTTCTTCTTTGGCAGTTAGCGTATTCCGAGCTGTATTTTACAAACGTATTATGGCCCGATTTCGACGATGATGTGTTCTCCGCTGCAATTCAGGATTACAAGTCCCGTCAGAGGCGATTCGGGATGGTTCCTGAAATAAAAAATTCTCCATGGGATGAGGAATAATGCTTACAGCTAGAATAATATCCGCCCTCGTAGCCATACTGATAATTATCCCAACATTGATTTGGGGCGGGGTTTTTGGAGTGACCCTGCTGGTTGCCCTTTTCGCGTCTGTCGGGGCCTACGAATTGACCAATCATTTGGGGGCTCTAAAAGAGATGCCTTCAAAAATCATGACCATCGGGTTAGGAATACTTGCGGTTTTCCTTTTTTACCTCACACCTGTTGGCTACGTGCCGGCCGTGATGGCCCTATTCCCATTGGTTGCGGTTCTTCTGCATCTTTTTTGCTTTAAGGTTATTGAAGATACCATTAATTCTGTAACCCAGGTGATCTTTGTTTGCGCCTATCTGGTTATTCCTCTGGCGCACGCTGTTCTTCTATCCAGGATAGAAGAATCGAATGTCTGGATTTTTTTTGTGTTGGTGATCGTATGCCTCGGCGATGTAGGCGCGTATTTCATCGGAAAATACTACGGGAAAACCCATTTTTCCAAGAATGTTAGTCCCCGAAAGACCATTGAGGGTCTTGTGGGAGGGCTAATCGGGTCTCTCGCCGGGATGTTGATCCTCAAGATATTCGTGCCGGGCATGCCACCTCTTGTCATTCTTTTGGAAGCTACAATTCTACTGTGTGTCGCCGGTCCTCTGGGAGATTTATGCGCTTCAGCAATCAAGAGAAGACTGGGAATAAAGGACTTTGGTTCGATCATGCCTGGGCACGGCGGAATAATGGATCGGGCTGATAGCCTCATACCCACTATTCCTATTCTGTACTACTTTCTGGTAGTTTCCGGATATGGGCTACGAACATGAAGCAAGTTTCTGTTCTCGGTAGCGCTGGGTCAATAGGAATTCAGGCACTCGATGTCATCAGATTGCATCCCGACAAATTCCGGGTTGCAGCCTTGGCGTCAGGCTCCAGTCTGGACCTCCTTGAAGCCCAGGTGCGGGAATTCTGTCCAGCCCTTGTCTCATGCGGAAACGAAAACGTCTGCAAAGAACTTAAAATCAGGCTAAGAGATTATTCAAAGCCGATAGATATCGTTCATTCCAAAGAGGGGCTTGAATTAGCTTCCACTTATGTTTCAGCGGATATCGTGGTGGGCGGATTGCCTGGTAGCGTTGGGCTTAGGCCAGCTTTCCTGACTGTTGCCGCTGGAAAAGATCTGGCTTTGGCAACCAAGGAAGTCTTGGTAATGGCCGGAAGTCTTTTCATGGAATCGGTAAAAGCCTCAAGAACAAGGTTATTGCCCGTTGATTCGGAACAGTCGGCCATTTTTCAATGTTTAGAGGGAAACCAGGGGCGTTCCATAAAGAAGATACACCTTACAGCTTCTGGTGGACCGTTCCGAAAAAAAAACCTTGAAGAAATTAACCGGATGACACGGGAAGAGGCTTTGCGTCATCCGCGCTGGAAGATGGGACCAAAAGTTACTGTTGATTCGGCTACACTTATGAATAAGGGTCTCGAAGTGATTGAGACCAAATGGCTGTTCGACATTCCAGCCTCACAAATAGAAGTGTTGGTGCATCCAGAAAGTATAATTCATTCGATGGTTGAATATATGGATGGCTCAATCATTGCCCAGCTAGGGGCTACAGACATGAGAATACCTATTGGTTATGCCTTGGCATACCCCGAACGCATAAGCTCGGGAGTCGATCCTGTAGACTTTGCAAAACTGGGGGCGCTAACATTTGAGAAAGCGGATGTTGAAAAATTTCCCCTGTTACAGGCGGCATACCAATCCCTGGATGATGACTTGAATTGCTCCCCTATAATTTTGAATGCTGCTGATGAGGTTGCTGTAAGTCTTTTCCTGTCCGGAAGCATCCCCTTTGGTAAAATAGCGCCAATCGTTATGGAAGCCCTGAACAAGATTCCTCCGGTCAGTCTTAACGGGCTCGATGAAATTGAAGCCTTTCACAACCATGTAACCCAAGTTGTGATGGAGTTGGCGCCTAACTTTTAGCGCAAGGACCGGCAGGTATTCCAAGAAATCTTAACTTCGCAACTTGGAGGGTCGGTAACATTTTGTCAATTGATAAGAGGGTTGATCCGAAATGAAAGTACTTTTTTGCGGTCGCATATTTGCTCAAGCTCCCGTCTTTCTGGCCAAGGCTCTGCCCACTGATGAAATTGTTAGCTGCGACACCCTGGATGCGCCTGCCCAATCAGTCGATGCGGACGTGCTGATACCTCTGATGACTCCCATTACACGCAGTATCATTGAGGGCAGTGGCGCCGGACTCATTCAGCAGTGGGGGGTCGGACTAGAGGGGGTAGACATAGGATATGCCACTGAAAAAGGCGTCAGGGTTTGTAACGTTCCGGGGGACGTTACCTATAACGCTGATTCAACTGCTGAACATGCTATATTTCTTATGATGGCTCTCGCCAGACGAATGAATGAATTCGGCGCAAGTTTTGAATCCAACTCATGGGGAAGTCCAACAGGAAGGTCTCTTTTTGAAGCCAGGGCCCTGATCGTCGGACTCGGAAGGGTGGGGCGAGCTCTCGCCCGGAAACTCAAAGCCCTGGGCATGCTTGTACAAGCGATAAGCAGGGATGGGAGAATTCCTGAAGAAGATAAACCCTATGTGGACAGCGTGGGAAAACTCTCGGACCTTCTCAATCTTTCGCGTGAAGCGGATTTTGTTATTTCAACAACATCGCTTAACGATCAAACTCGGGGGTTGTTTGATTCCAGATTGTTCAACTCAATGAGAGACACGGCTTTTGTGATAAATGTGTCCAGAGGCCCTGTGGTAATAGATGCAGATTTGCTTGAAGCTCTTTCGACAGGGAAAATAGCAGGGGCTGGTCTGGACGTTTTTTCAACCGAGCCATTTAGCGCAAACCGAGATCTCCTGGCTTCTCCGAAAGTGGTTGCCTCACCGCACATTGCCGGAGTAACTATTCAAAACTATATAGGGATTTGTTCTGTGGTCGCAGAAAATATCAAACGGTTAAAAGAATTCAGGCCTCTACAATTCTGTGCAAATTTCTCTGATACTGAAATCTGATGAATCTTACCGACTTGCCTTCGGGAAGCTGAACACGGAAATGAAGGGGTACGAGCCGGAAAAGAAGTTTCCAGGTATGATGTGACGCTTTGGTAAGCCTGAAATGAAGATTGCAAAATTAAGAGCCATCGTGAAATTACTTGCGTATGCGTAGGTGTTGGTGGCTAAAACCCAAGCAAGCTACAACCACATTTCAGGCAGTGCAGTTTTTCATCAATTTCTTGGGATTTGAATACGGCCTCTTTATAATTTTCAGGAAATCAGTGATGAGTTTATCGCAAAGCTGATTTCGCTCAAGTTCGGTCAATCCGGCCAGAGAAGCCTGACCTCCGGCCATTTCCCTATGGCCTCCGGCTGAACCTAACTTACCGAGAAGTCTTATCAGGACATTACCAGCTTTTAAGGTTCTAGAGGTAGATCTTAAAGACAGGGCGATCTGTTCATTAATTTCCCCCATGCAGAGCGACCAGTTCACTCCCTCTATGCGAAGCATCAGGTCCGAAAGTTCGGGTATTATAGATTCCATCCTGATTTTTCCAAGATTTGATATTGCAGCGTCCTTGTAAATAACTGAATTTGCTAGACCTGTGTAGAATTCCTCGAAATAGGCTATAGGAAGCTCCGGTTTTTCAATACAACCCAAAACTCTTGGATTAGTCAGGGGCGTCAGATAATTGAACGCGTGATAATCAGCCTTTCCTGCTCCACGAATCAAAGAATTGGTGTCAGTCTTCAATCCATAGAGCAATGCATTTGCGATGGGTCTGGTAAGTTTGAGCCCAGCCGCAAGGAGGTATTCGGTAAGAATGGTCGAAGTAGCCCCGTAATGCGGCCGAATATCATTGAAAAGGGCCTTTTGGGACATTTTTCTTAAGGGGTGATGGTCAATTACAACAAGGGGAAGAGCGCCCTTTGCGGTGAGAAGATTGTTGCCAGAGCCCGGTTGCGCGTCAACAAGCATTGTGGAATCATATTTCGAAGCGCTCACCTTTTTCAGAGACATCATCTTTATTTTCAACCGTTGGATCATAGCCTTATTCTCTGCCCGGGTGACGACCCCGCCATATCCCAGAGTGGTTCTGATTCCGAATTTTTTCAGGAGTAAGAAACTCAGGGCGAAAGAACTCGCTATGGTGTCAGGATCGGGGTTATTGTGGCAGAGTATGAGAGGCCTTAAGTGAGGACGATTCAAAAATAGACGAGCAAGTTCTTCAAGCTTGGATTGTGAATAGCTCAAATCCCATCTGGTCGAGTTCATTTTTCATCGCTCAATGAAAAAGGTATTTTTAGGACGCCAATAACTACAAGAACTAACAAAAGATTGTTTCTGTCTGCCGGATGAACGGCTCCATGATCCGTTGGAACTTCACAAAAAAGTAAAATGAAACCAGCTCAAAGTTATCAATCGCTTGAATCCGGGTTATCAAACGAAGACAACATCTTTTTTACCAAACGCTCGTTCAGTACCATGCCCCTGATGGAACCTTTGGTTCTTGCATAACGATTCTCAATAAATGCCTTGAATTCAAGGTCCCTCCGATCCTTCATGTGAACTTCGCCCATCAGGGTAAGCACCTCACCCGGGGGGGCCATGGTATTTAAATCGGGGAATTCTGTTCCGGTGAGGATTGGTACGAGCTTGGAATTGTTAACGATCTTGAAAACGAGGAAAGCCCCAAACTGGGCAACTGCCTCCATTTGGAGGTGGCCACCAAAAACAGGCATGTTTACAAAATGATCCTTAAGTATGGGATTCTGCTCAGGGCCGGGTATCCTGAATCTGGCAAATCCAATCATACCGTCGTGAAACTCACCGGCTTCCATAATTACACGATCCAGAAAAAGGAAATTGTCCCCGTACATGTGGAGCGTTTTTCGTATGTGATCTTTCTCATACACAACCCATCGTCTATTTTTTGCGGGTATGCTAATAGTCTTGGTGCGTTCCTTGGCTAGACTGATTTGAGTGAGGCCGCATAGGTCCTTGTAATATATTTGTCTGACATCTCCAGACCGATAAAGCTTCTTGTCCACAAATTCAGATATTAGTAGTGATCCCGAAGCATCTCTCACAAATTCGGATACGATCTCTACCGCACGGCGAAGGACTGGAAAACTGCCATCGTTTCTCATACTGTTAAATAGTGAATGCACTCTATCAAACATAGCCGCATTGTCTTGTGATGAAGATATTATCTTCCATTCAGAAGCCAGAAAGGTTCTAACGGAGTTTTTCAACTCTCCAAACCCTTCGAGGGCCGAAAGAGAATCATTCATTTTCTTCAGAAAGGGGTCAATTGCAGCGGAGCATGATTTCTGGTTTTCGAGGTGAGAAACATAGTTGTACATAACGGCTATCTCAATTCCCGTGAAAAACTGGGAGGATTGAGTCCAAGCCTCAGGGAAAGCCGCTACCAGGGTATTCTTGCCGTGACGGCCCAATCTGCTGGAAAGCTTTTCGAGATACTTTTTGGTCTGACCAATAAAATATGGAAGATCGCCTCTATATGTGAGTGAGATGTACTGTGTTTCGGAGTCACATATCGATGAAAGCCCATTGACGGCGTCCTGCAGGGAACCAGCATTTACGTAATAGACATTGCGTTTTACCGCTGTAGCCATATCCGAAAAGACACTCTTGCCTTTTAATATGTCGCCAACCGCTTTCATTACGGACGGTTTCCTTGGAAAACCTCCCGCAACCGTATGTATTAAGGCTTCCAGGCGTTCGACTCCCTTTTCCCTCAAGGTTTTTGCGACAATGTTCAATGTCTTGAAAACTTCGCTTCTTTTTTCCGAGTCAAACCTTAGGGGCACGTCCAGAAGGGTAATGCCGGTTTTTTCAAAGAAAGCTCTTTCGCGGGAATTCTTGGGGTCAAGCGATGTTCCAAAAACAGTAGCTCCGGCTCTAACTGCCGCTGAAGCAATTGAAGCTCCATAGCCGCCTTCTCTTGCCCCCAGGATTAGAACGTTTTTTCCAGTTAGCATCAATAAGCCCTTGTAATCCATTTTTGGGTCAAATAGCTTCTGAACATACAGCAAATGACAATTTTCGTCAACTTTGGGCGCCCCAGGTAGGCCCAGATCAGGATGGCTAGCCCAGCCAAAAACAATTCCAGAGTTCCGATTCCAACTCGTTGATATGGTAAACTCTCAGCAGAGCCCTAAGTGGAATTATTTTATTTCATCTTTAATAGAGGATATTATCTGGTCTTTGAGGGACCGGAAATCGAGTCCGGATTTGATGCCCGCCGCTCTGCGATGACCTCCTCCGCCAAATTTTGCCGCGATGGCCGAAACATCCAGGTTGCCTTTAGACCTTAGACTTACACGGGTAAAATCGTCTGAAATCTTGGTCATTAGGACGCCAACCTCAACTCCACGAGTCTCTCGGAGCTTGTTTACAAGGTTTTCTCCATCAGACAGAGATGCGCCGGCTTCTTCAAAATCTGAATTGAAAAGGACACTAAGAGCCAGTTTGCCGTCCAGTAATAATTCCAGCCTGTTAAGTACATGTTTTTCCAGCGCTAGCCTTTGTATGGGATGTTCCTCGAAAAGATACTGAGTTATCTGGTATGAATCAATTCCGGACTCGCACATTTGGGCAGCGAGTCTAAAGGTTGAACTGTTCACACCTTCGAACCTGAAACAGCCCGTATCAGTCACCAGACCGGTAAAAAGAGCCTTAGAGGCATTATAGGAAGGTCGATGTCCGGTAGCCTTAACTATTTCAAAGATGAGAGAGGATGTGGAATTGGCCGAGGCTGAAACAAGATTGATGTCTCCGAAAGATGGATTCGTAGGGTGGTGATCAATATTTATAAGTTTGGTGTGCGGTCTCAGTTTCCTGATTCCCGGAACAATTCGATTTTCATCAGCCGCATCTACCGAAATGATGATGTTGGGCCTTAGCTCACTCAGGTCAGCGTCAACCAGTATTTCATCAATTCCGGTCAAGAAGGAAAAGAGCTCAGGTGGTTTTGATTCAAAAACAAGAAAAGATGTCTTCCCCATTTCAGCCAAGGAAAGGTGGAGTCCAAGGCTAGATCCAACAGCGTCTCCATCTGGATTGACGTGGGTTACTATCAGGAAACGATCGGACTCCGAAATCAGTCTGGCAATTTCTTCAAACATTGTCTTCCCTATCGACTGTAAGTTTGTTCAAGATACTATTTATACGGTCCGAGTAGTCGAATGAAGAATCATAAATGAAAGTAATTTGTGGCACATATTTTAAGTCGAGTTCGTCCCTGAGCCTCTTCCTGATAAAACCCTCCGCAGATTGTAACCCGGCTAGATGGGCTTCTGTCTTGCCATCGGTCAGACAACTGAAATATATTCTAGCCGATTTTAAGTCCGAGCTCATGGTGACTTCAGTTATTGTGACTCCCTGAATGCGTGGATCCTTGGTGTCATTTTTAATGATGTCAGATACAACTTCCCGAATTAGATCGGCGACCCTGTTTTTTCTAAAATTTGACATTTGAAGTTCTTTCTCTCTGCTGGGAAAGACCGAAGAAAATTGCGTTGATATTTGTCGAGAAAGTGATCCGGCAATAACAACCGCTCAATTCATGAATCAGAGTCCTCCGAACTGAATCAACTCAGTGTTAAATGCCGCAATTTCTACAAGGCGGAGGTCTTCGATGAAACTGTGGATGCTTTCCAACATACTGTGAGCGTGTCCGGATTCATTTGATACCACCGCAGCGGCAAGTACCGAACTCTGCCATTTGTCATGATCTCCAACTTCGGCGATTGAAATGTCAAATTTTGCTCTGACCTTCCCCAAAATACTTTTTACAACCTGTCTTTTTTCTTTCAGAGAAAAGGACTGGTGTATAATTATTCTGATTGTAGCCACACCAACCACCATTTGAAGTATTCCCATAAAAAAATGAGGCGTGCCAAGACGCCTCAAATCATCCTTAAACGCTGATCCTGAAGATCATTAAAAATCAAGCGTTACGGCGTTCATAGCTTGGCGGATTCCTTCGATATTACAAAGGCTTCAATTACATCACCCACTTTAACATCCCTGAAATTTTCAATTCCTATACCGCATTCATATCCCTCTACGGCTTCCTTGACATCGTCCTTAAATCTCCGCATGGACCCAATCTTGCCTGTATGCATCACAATATTGTCTCTTAACAGTCTAATCTGATTGGATCTTTCAATCTTGCCTGAGGTTATGTAGCATCCGGCTATAAGTCCTATCTTGGGCACACTAAATGTTTGTCTGACTTCTGCCCTTCCAGTGACAGATTCCTTCTCGATAGGCGCCAGCAGGCCTTCCATAGCCTTTCGGACTTCCTCGATAGCCTCGTAGATAACGGTGTACAATCTTAGGTCTATCTTTTCCTGTTCCACCAATTGAGCTGTCTTGACTGTGGGGCGTACGTTAAAGCCAATGATTATTGCCCTCGAAGCGCTGGCCAACATCACATCAGACTCATTAACAGCTCCAACTCCGCTGTGAATGACCTTTTGTATTACCTCTGTCGAGGGAATAGCTAGTAACGCTTCCTTGAGAGCTTCAACAGAGCCTTGCACATCAGCTTTTATAATTATGTTTAGCTCGGGCTGCTCCAATCTGCTCATTCGGGCCATCAGGTCTTCCAATGAAGCAGGAGACGATGAGGCGGCAGAATCCTCACGGATTTTTTGTTGGCGATGCTCGCCAATCTGACGCGCCAATCTTTCTTCGTCAACCACGAGAAAAGGTTCCCCAGCTTCAGGAACACTCGAGAATCCTTGAATCTCTGCAGGAGTAGCGGGCCCTGCTTCTTCAAGGGATCTGCCTTCGTGATCGAGCATGGCCCTGATCTTTCCATAATGAATTCCCGCGACGAAAGGCTCGCCCAACCGCAGGGTTCCTTCTTTAATGAGCACCGTGGCAACAGGTCCCTTGCCCTTATCAAGCCTGGCCTCGATAATTGTTCCAATAGCTTTTTTGTTCGGGTTGGCTTTGAGTTCGAGCATTTCCGCCTGTAACAGTATCAGGTCCAGAAAGTCCTCAACGCCGGCGCCGGTTTTGGCGCTGACATCAGCGAACAGTGTGTCACCACCCCATGCCTCAGGGATAAGGTTTAATTCCGCAAGCTCGCGTAAAACCCGGTCCTTGTCGGCTTCTGGCTTGTCAATCTTATTTACGGCTACAATGATAGGGACATTGGCTGCGCGTGCGTGGTTGACCGCCTCTTTGGTCTGTTCCATAACTCCGTCATCGGCAGCTACGACGAGAATGACAAAGTCCGTTACCTGAGCTCCTCGCGCTCTCATGGCTGTAAATGCTTCATGGCCCGGAGTGTCAAGGAAAACCAGTTCCCCCTTGGGAAGCCTAACCTTGTAGGCGCCAATATGTTGAGTGATGCCACCAGCTTCCTGGTCTGTAACATGGGTTGATCTAATTCTGTCCAGTAATGATGTCTTACCATGATCAACATGGCCCATTACAGTAATAACCGGAGGTCTGGAAACGAGATTTTCGGATGTGTCCGCAATTTTTTCCGGCAGCATGTCTTTTTCGGTTGGACGACTCGTTTCAGTCTCGAATCCAAATTCGTTTGCGACAAGCGTAGCGGTATCGAAATCGATAGTTTCATGCATTGCAGCCATCACGCCGAGTCGAATCAACTGCTGGATTACCTCAGCGGCTTTTACACTCATTTTATGCGCAAGGTTGGATACCGTGACAACTTCCGGAAGTTTTATCCTACGTTTAATGGCCTTAGGCACAGTGATTTCAGTTTTTCGAGGCTTCGGTTTCTTACCCTTTTTCCCCCGCCCCGCACGCTGGCGGTCATCGTAAAGATCGGATACGTTAATGATCTCTTTGGGTTTTCTAATTCTAGCCTTATCGTCTTCCACCTTGTCATCGACGGCTGAGCGTACTTTCTTGTCTTTCTTCCTTTTGGGACGGCGTTCATCCTCAATAGGAATTTCCACGATGAGAGGTCTGAATGGCTGTTCCTGACGAGGAGCAGGTCTTTGTGAAGGCGCCTGCGGTGTATGAGCACGTTGCGGATGATCTGCAGGGCTGGGTCTGGGAGGCGCCTCAGTTGAGTGAGGAGGTCTGGGGCTCTGAGGTCGTGGCGCCTGTGGCCGCTGCTCTCGTTCAGGCTCCTTGGGCGGTTCTTTCTTTAGCTGGACACGCCCAATTATCTGCGCAGGCTGCATTCGTTTGTCTTTCTTTTTCTTTTTTCGGGCAGCTCTTTCTTCAGCTTCCTTTATTTCATCAGTGGTTTCTGTTGGTTCCTCAGTTACGCCTGTGTGGGCCTCAACCGCTTCAATACCGACCGACTCAGCTTCTCCGCGAACTTCCATGCCCCTGTCTTGAACCACTATTCCGGTGGCGGATTCAGACACGGGGTGAACCAATGTCGGTATCTCGCCAATCTTGGGAGGTAGGCCAATCTCCACTACTTTGGGAGCTGTTTCTGTCGGGGAAGGTTTAATCGTAGAGACATCAGTATTGCTGATAGCAGGCTCATGCAGTTCTGAAGGCTGTTCTTTACTGGCTGGTCGTGGAGCCATTTCAATTATTCTGGCCGGTTCATGTTTCCTTTGCTTGCGCACTGGCGGACTCTTTCTTAATTCGGGCGGAGGCTCTGGACGTGTGACCGCTTCTCTAGGCTCTCCCGCTGTTTCTGTTACCTGCTCTGTTTCCGGTTGAGCGCCTTCCATGAGGTCATGAAATGGTTCACCCAGATCTGACTGAGGAGGGTTCTTAGCCCTTCGTCGAATTACTGTTGGTCTGATTCGCTGTTCGACAACTTCCCTTTTAGGAATAGCGCTAACCAAGTGGGCTCTAAGAGCCGAAGGGTCATCTATCTCGAGAGGGCTTTCAGGTCCATCTACGGAGAACCCCATTATGACGAGTTCTTTTAATAAATCTTCGTTTTTGACCTTGAGATCTCTCGCCAGGTCATCAACGGTAAGCACGGTCATCCGAATACCTCTTTTTCTAGCCCTCTTTGGTGTAATCAATCTCGACGACCGGCGCCGAAACTGGACTTTTTAGAGCCCTTGAAAATAAATTTTTGCTTATGGCCTTCTTGAGACATGAATCAGAAAGGCACAGGTAACATCCTCGCCCCTCCTCAAAACGCCCATGTGGAATTAAAGTCACTTCCCCGCCTACCACCTTGAATTTTCTCAACTGTCCCACAGGAAATCGCTTCCTGCAACTAATACACGTTCTGCGTGGAATATGACCGCTAGGCGCCATCAGCCTCATCATCATCCGAACGTTTTATGGTCAGGGCTGATACGCCAGCATCCCAGAGACCCTCATGGCTCTCTTCAGATTCTTCCGCCAAGTCCTCAACCGTTTCAGACAATTCAGATGAGTCCTCGAATTCTTCCTCTTCAATTGCCTCGTCTTCAATATCTTCGTCTTCTGACACAGGATTGGCCAAATATCTCAATGCCCCGTGCTGCAAGGCGAGGCCTTTCTCATTCGTTATGCCCATGAAGCTGGTCAACTCCGCAAGAGTGGCTCTTGCGATGTCCTCAGGACTACGATATCCATTATCAAAAAGAATGCTGGCTGTTTCTTCATCCATACCGTCAATTGCAAGAAGTCTCTCGAAAGATTCGCCAGTTACCTTTTCGTCCTTTGACTCGCTTCTGACGTCAATTTTCCAACCGGTCAGCCTGGCAGCGAGTCTAACGTTCTGTCCACGTTTTCCTATTGCCAGAGACAACTGGTCATCCGCAACAATAACTTCCATGGCGCCAACTTCAGAGTCAATAATGACTTTTGAAATTTCAGCAGGGGCTAGCGCATTGCATACGAACCTAGCAGGATCATCGTTCCAGGGAATTATGTCAATTTTCTCACCGCGAAGCTCCTGAACCACAGCCTGAACCCGCGAACCTTTCATTCCGACACAAGCTCCGACGGGATCTACGTCCGCGTCCGAGGATCTGACGCCGATTTTGGCTCTCTGGCCAGGTTCGCGCGCCGCGCACATTATTTTTACGATGCCCTCAGCTATTTCGGGCACCTCTTGTTCAAAAAGTTTTATGAGGAATGAAGGCGCAGATCTGGACAAAATAATTTGAGGATCCTTTTGAGTCCGTTTTACATCGGTGACCAAAGCCCTTAAACGCTCACCGGCGCGGTACGTTTCACGTGGAATTTGCTCGGTCGATGGCAAAATCGCTTCGGCTTTTCCCAAATTTACAACGGTGTTTCTTTTCTCGAAACGCTGAACTACACCAGTGACGATATCATTCTTGCGATCTTTGTATTCTGCATAAATATTTTCACGCTCAGCATCCTTGACCTTCTGAATAATGACCTGCTTTGCGGTCTGGGCGGCGATACGTCCGAAAGTCTCCGTATCCATTTTGACGCCAAGCTGATCTCCTATTTCCGCCTCCTGATCCAGTTCTCGTCTCGCTGTATCCAAGTCTATTTGAACCATAGGATCTTCTACGCACTCGACGACGTCCTTGAACAGGAACACTTCGATCTCACCGGTGTTTGTACTATACTGCGCCTCAAGTTCAACTTTCGGTCCGAATTTCTTCCTCGCCGCAGAAACAAGCGCAGCTTCAAGCGCCTCTACCAGTGTGTCGCGCGCTATCCCCTTCTCTTTGGCGACCTGATCAATCATACGGTCCAAATTTCCCATCATTATTCTCCCGTTTTCACGGTTCCTCTTCTCAAATCCTGTCGAAACAACATTTCAGGATTTAAATCCAGACGAGCTTTTTCGATGACATCTGGTGGAATTTCAACTTCACCAATGTCTAGCTCTACGACTATGTTGGAGTTCTTCAATCCTTTGAGTAAACCGATGAAATTCTTTCTGCCGTTCAGCTTGGCTGTTGTCTTTATTCTAACAGGATTTCCGGCAAATCGTTGGAAATCCGCTGGTTTTCTAAGAGCTCGGTTTATTCCCGGTGACGAAACTTCCAATGTATAAGATCGATCAATCGGGTCTTCCATGTCCAGCAATGCGCTAATCTGACGACTACAGCCTTCGCAGTCATCAAGACTAATTCCCTGCGGCCTGTCTATGTAAACCCTAAGAATCCATCTCCCTGTTTCGAACTTAAATTCGACTTCTACAAGCTCAATCCCATCAATATGGAGCGCCGGCTCAATTACATTCCAAATCCTTGAAACGAGAGGTTGATCCATTAAACTTTGTGTTATGACCAGGATAAATCCTTAAACTTGAAATCTATATCAGCTTTTTAGTGCAATAAAAAACCCGGGATGAAGACCCGGGTGGCATTAACCACTCTCTGGAGCGGGCAACGGGGCTCGAACCCGCGACATCAAGCTTGGGAAGCTTGCACTCTACCAACTGAGCTATGCCCGCGTTACACTTACACTAACAACGACTCTTGAATATGTCAAGATATAACAAGGAGTCACTCAAAAATATCAGGTTTTCAGCACATATTGGTTAAGCTTTTAACCAACAGGCGCTCCACTCATCTGACATGAAGCGCTATTTCATCACATTTCTCTATACCGGCTAGAGGAGTTTTTGATTGATCTCTACAGACGCCTTGTCTCTCAAGGATCTGATCCATCCTTTTAATAACTCGGTCTTTCTGACCTCTGAAACCCAGGCCCCGAAAGCAGCGGCTTCTTTTGCAAACAATTCGTCTGAAGCCCTGTCCACTTTGGACAGTCTAACAATAGCCACACCTTCAGGAACCACTATTGGTTGAGGAAAAAGCGGCGCGGCCACAGACAGACTTGCAAGCATTTCGGAAATAATTGCCGATTTACCCAAGTTCGGGACGAATCCGGATGTCCTCGAAATAGGATCAATATCTATCCAGTCAAGCTTGTTATTTTTTGCAATCACTACAAAATCATTAGGGCTTTTGGTAATTTCCTCAATGATGGATTCAGCTTTTTTGGTGGCGGACAAAATTGTCTGATCCCTTATATAGTCTTTTTCAACTATGCTTCTAACCTCATCAAGTTCGGGAATTCTTTCCTTCTTCTTCTCGAGAACCTGAACTACGGCATAATCGTCTCCAAACCTGAACAACTTTGAAATTTCTCCAGATCTAAGCTGAAACACCTCATCGGATATTTTGGGATCATTCTGGGAAAATGGTAGCCCTGACTCTCGAAGAACATTATCAACTACCTGAACGTCGAATCCGAATTTCTTTGCGTTATCAACGAGATTTTCAGACCTGTAAACAGATTCATAAAAGTTATCTGACTCGGAAACTATTTTCCTGCGAGCCTTGTCCTCTGCAAGCTTATCGACAATTTGCCTGGCGGAATCTTCAAAAGAAGTCTGGGATTCGGGAATGATCTCTTCTACCTTGATAATATGGTAACCCTGATCGGTTTTAACAGGACTGGACAGTTCGTTCAGATCAAGCCTGAAAACAGCCTTGTCAAAGTCGGTTCCCATAGAGCCAGCGCTGAGAAATCCCAAATCACCGCCATTGGACTGCGAACCTTCATCCTGCGATTCAGATTTTGCTACGGTCGCAAAATCTTCACCTGCCTGGATTCTTGCCTTAACGGTCTCCGCCTTGGCGCGAGTTTCTTCCCTGGTTTTGGAATCAGCATCCTTTGAAGTCTTGAGCAGGATGTGCCGGACATGTCTTTTTTCAGGGACCACGAATTGTTTTGGGTTGGAGTTGTAATAGGAGA
>CAITZA010000364.1 GCA_903896745.1 uncultured Desulfomonile sp.
CTCTACCCTGTTTTCCATTGGCTCGCCCCCAGCGTTTTTAGTCACCATCATTCCCTATATTGTAGACAAATGACTGATCCTGGTCCGAACATCTGATTCATGAAAGGTTGCAGACGCGATTAGGCTACAGGTCGAGGCTGTCCTGAAATACTCGGGAAAAGGGACGTTAGAGCCAGAAGGAGAGACAATGAATAATGGCTCAATAGACGTCCCTGCATTGTGTAAAAGCAGTCTTGACCGTTACAAAAATATTCTGGAGCATTTCTGTAAATCTATTTGTTCCTTGTCCATATTCCAACGGCCACCACAACATCATTCGGGGACACATGGCGATAGATTACCTGAATGGTATCCTTGTCCTCTATGGTGCCTTCAAGAAATCCATCCTGGTCGGCATAATACAATGTTTCATTATCATGGCCGATAACAGCGACAAAGTTCTCTGTGGCCCGAGCGGATTTAAATACACCGTGCAAAACTCTTCCCTGCTGCTTGGTAATAACCGCTTCCGCCTCGAGAGCGCTGAAGGGACCTTTGTGGTGGGTGTTTGGGCCCTGATCGGCGCCTCGTAACATTACACCGCCCTCAGCCTTCACCGTCCACGTCCCCACAAGGTTAGGGATCATCATGTCCGCAAAGCATACGGAAGCCCCCATGACCAAAACCAGCAAACAGGTAAAACAAAATGTTTTCTTCATCAGATTTGTCCTTTCTCCAGAATCACGAAAGGTTGGCATGACATGTTGACAACCCACATTACTGCAATATTTCTAGACTCTAAAAGTCCGTATCGAATGGATTAAGCACAGATAGCTGATCAATTCCAATAAAATCGTTAATGTTGCGGGTCACTAATGTTCTATTATAAACTAGGGCCGTGCCTGCCACAAGAGCATCGCCCAACGTCATCCTGCGATTTTGACGAAGGCGCACCGCATACTCTATCACATCCCACGACAGAGGCAATATCAGCACTAGAGAAAAGAACTGCTCGAGGAAATGTCTCTCTTCTGGTAACAGCTTGTCATAGCCAAGCACCTCAACATAGCTCACGGCTGATACCGCCGGTTTTCGATCAGCGATAAATCGGCGTAATGCCCCGTATCCCGGTTTACTGGCATAAATGATAATATTGCTATCTATGAGCATGTCTACTTTCTGTCGGGCAACTCCCTGTCGCGACGAATTTGCCGTTCCCAAAGAGCAGGATCTTCGAGTTGTGACATACCATTCAGTTCAGCCAGTCTGCTCAAGGCATCGGCTATAAGACCTCCTCTTTTTTCATCAATTTCTGAATCTGCATCAGCGTCTGTAATGGTGACATCAACTACTAGCGGCTGGTTTCCAGAGATGTTGGGTGTTCGGTTACTGAGCCATTCCAAACGATCTCCCCGCAATATGGCTTTGTATGTTGAAATCATGTCAGGCGCCTCCAGTTATTGGAATCATGTCTACCGTCAACTATTGTTTTCTGCGGCCAAAGCCTCCCTGAACACCTTATAAATTTGGGGCGCCACAGAAGTGAATCTTATCATTGCTAAAGAATAATCATTGGTTTTGTCTATTGAAACGACCTTACCGTACATGTCGCCGAAACCTTCATACACTGGATCGCACAGAGTCATCCGAAGGTCTTCCCACTGTCCTATGGAATCGGTGGTTCTTACAACTGCGCTCGTTGGCGAAAGTTGCGTTATTTCGCCCTGTCGCATCTTCTCATCGATAATCTTGGAATCCATGCCATAGAAACAGACACCCAAGGGTTTATCGAGGTCCTTGAACTTGTAACATTTATCACTGAGTCTGACTTCATGCGTCCCACGGATTCCGACTATCTGATACAGATTGATCTTGCCGACAACGCCTTTCATTTCCACTTGGAGTTCAGTCTTGATATCGAGAATGTCCCTGAGTTTGTCATGGGTGGATTGACTGACAAGAACCTGCCCGCCAGTCGTAAAGGATTCCATACGTCCCGTAAAATTAACCTGAGCCCCCACAGCGCCGTACTTGGATCGTTTTTCAGACCCGATATTTCCTACGACAACAGCGCCGGTGTTTATCGCCACCCCCATCTCAAGGTGAGGCAATCCGTCAGCCTCATTGAGGGCGTTGATGTGTTCCATGGCGTTCTGCATCCTCAGGGCGCATGCGACAGCCCTGGCGGGGTGATCGTCAAGATCCTGCGGCGCCCCAAAGAAAGCGAGGATGCCATCCCCAATTATTTCATCAATGGTTCCCCTATATTCTATCAGTATTTCAATCATGCTCCCGAGGTAACGATTCAGGAACTTGATTACATCTTCCGGCGCCATGTTGGAAGTCAAGGCCGTAAAACCTCGCAAGTCAGACATCATTACTGATATCTCACGCTGCTCTCCACCTAGTTTCAGGCCGTCCTTGGATTCCAGGATGCTACTTACGACTTCCTTGGTCAAATAACGTCCGAATGTGTCACGTATGAAATCCCGCTCCTTCAATCCCCTGCTCATGTCGGTGAGTGATTCTGCAAGCTCGCCGACTTCATCCCTTACCTTCACATCGCTCAGATCAATGTCCAGATCGCCCTGTTTTATCTTGCGCGCGGCTTCCGCCATCTTCCTTAGCGGTTTAGCTATTGACCTGGCTACCAGATAGCTCGGCGCCAGCATCATCAGGATGCCAACGATTGCCAGGACAAGAGTTTCGCGATGAAGCCCGTGTATGTCCTCGAGCAGGGCGTCTTTTGAGAAAGCCGCGGCAAGCGACCACTTCGGTGAGGGAATCTGGGCGTGAGCCAGAATAGCGCCATCCGGAAACATCGGCGATCCATTTACCACCGCAAGCCCCGACCCTTCTCGCAGCATCGCCCTTCCAAACTCTCGCATTTTGGCGTCATCAAAATTCTCAGCCAGGCTGAATACCGTTTCCCTCATTATGAATTCTGGCCTGCGGTGCGTTACAAACCTTCCAGTATCCGAAATGATAAAAAACTGCGAATCTCGCACCGTGGTTACTGACGCAACGAGTTCGCTCAACCACTTCAGAGAAACATCGGCCACCACTATGCCTCGCAAGGCCCCAGGACTACCGTCCGGATTCACAAAGTAAAAAGGCACGGAATAGGACGTCATCAAAACCCCGCCCGCTGTATCATCATAATACGGCTCTATCCAGCAGGGGCGATTGAGAATCTTCGGGATATGATACCAGTCCTCGCGGTGATAATCCTCTGTCTCGGGAGTTTGGACATCGTGAACTATTTGACCGTCTTTTCTGTAATAGTAGGAACAATGCAAGAGTGTTCCGGGGAAGGTGTTCTCTTCAAAAGCCACGGCCATGCCAAAAACTTCCGGATGATCACGAACTGTTCTCAGAATGAGATTGTCGAGTTTTTTCAGATCAGAGTCCGGTGTTTCAAGAAACGCAGTTATTCCAAGGGGGGCCTTTTGAACAGACCGGAACTCCTGTTCGATACGCCTCGCCACAGACAGCGCAAGATAACGAGCCCGCCGCTCTGCATCCTTAAGGATAATCTCCTTCGAAAAAGTGTAGCTATACAGCAGGACAAATCCGAAAACCACCGAGCTCGCAGCTATAACCATCAATGCAAGCTTGAATATTATATGGTTCCATATACGGGCTTTCACTGCATTCCCCTGTAAAACTGGTCAAAAGGCGGTATCTCGCTGATCATCCTGTATTCGAGCATGGCCTCAGCTACCCGCATGTACTCTTCACGATTAAGTCTACCGATTTTACTACCGGATGAGTCGCCTTCTATCAGTTCCTTCATTTTTGCCAGCATCCATTTCTGGTGAGACCTGTTTGACGGGGTATTGGCGTCATCAACATGTTTCATAACAATGTTAAGCGCTTCATTCTGATGGTTGAAGGCATATACCCATCCTCTTATAGAAGCGTCCACAAATCGTTTACACAAATCAGGATTATTTTTGTACGTAGATTCCAGAGTAAAAATTGCGTCTTCAGGGAAGTTCAGTCCGTAGTCGCTAAGAACGAATGTTGATAGTTCATCGTGATTAAGACCGTTTTGAATGAGCGTATGATATTCGTTGTAATACATCACGGATATTGCATCGAGCGCGCCTTTGAGAAAAAGTCCGACCGACGTGTAATTGGGTATTACCTGAACATTGACTCCGAACTTTCTAAAAAAGAGCATCGGCTGAAGATAGAAATGCCCTTCCCAAAGGCCGACCTTCTTGCCGTCAAAATCCTGTGGCTTTAATATGCCGCCGTCTTTTCTTGCTACGAGGATCAGGGCCGATTTCTGAATGATCTGGGCCAGTTCGACAATCGGCTGGCCGATGGCTCGCTGACGTATCCCGTTGGTCAACCAGTCCGTGGCAAAGGTCGCCTTTCCGGTAGCAAGATGACTTAAAGGCGCTCGACTAGGCCCCCCATGCAGGAGTGTCAGATCTATTCCCGCTTCCCTGTAGAAACCCTTTTCAAGCGCCACCATGTATCCGGCAAACTGCGCCTGCGGAATCCACTGCGGGATTAGCGTTACTTCATCCAGAGGCCCCTCATGGGCGACGGCGACAGACAACAATCCAATCACCAGAATCACGACAGAAACCGTTTGTTTCATAAACCAAACCGCTTTCTCTAGTTTTCGGGCGCTTCTTCTTCGAATTCCTGCCCTTCATCCGTCGGATCGGCCCTGGTGACATCCACCACCTGCTCCGTCGGATCCATCCGAACAAGTATTCGGCCCTTTGTGTTTCTGCCAATTACCGAAATTTCAGACATCCGCAACCGAATTATCTTGCCCACAGAAGTGACAATCAGCAGGTGATCGGAATCCTCCACCATCTTGACACCGACAACATCGCCGATCTTTTCATTCACCCTGATCGTGATGACACCCTGCCCCGCCCGGTTCTGTTCCGAATACTCTCGCAGATGAGTCCTCTTCCCAAAACCGTTGGTTGTTATGGTAAGAAGCGTCGCGTTCTCATTTGCTATAACTTCCATAGCTATTACAGCGTCATCATCCTTGAGGTTTATCCCCGAAACCCCTCTGGCCTGTCGTCCCATCGAACGAATCTGATCCTCATGAAAACGTATTGCCTTGCCTTTTCGGCTTGCAAGAAGGATGTGATCCACGCCGGTGGTAAAATTCACGTCTATAAGCTCATCGTCAGGATCAATGGTCAGCGCTATGAGGCCAGTGGACCTGGGACGCGAAAATTCCGCCTTGGGCGTTTTTTTTATCTTCGCCTTCTTGGACACCATTACCACATAGCCATCAGCGCTTAACTCCTGAACAGGAAGAATTTTTCTGATAGTCTCGCCCTCTTCGAGCTTGAGCAGATTGATGATGGCTCGTCCGCGACTGTAAGGCCCCTCCTCAGGTATCTGGTAAACACGTATCCAGTGAACACGCCCCCTATTGCTAAAACACAACAGAACATCATGCGATGATGCGTAAAGGATCTGGTTTACCACATCCTCACTTGCGGTCCTTGCCCCGATCCGGCCCTTCCCTCCGGGCTTCTGAGACTTGTACATGCTGGCCTGAGCGCGCTTGACATACCCCTTGTTAGAGAATGTCACTACCATATCCTCCCGCGGGATGAGGTCTTCTTCCTGCGGCTCAAAACTCGAATCTATTATTTCCGTCCGCCGGGCGTCTCCATACTGTTCCCGAACCCCCTCAAGCTCAGACACTATTATATCCATTACCTTCTCTTCGGACGAAAGTATGCCCTCAAGCTCGGCTATCCTTGCAAGCACATCCCTGAGTTCCTGAAGTATCTTGTCTCTCTCAAGGCCCGTCAGTCTCTGCAGACGCATTTCCAGAATGGCCTGGGCCTGAATCTGGGAAAGTCCGAAATTTGACATGAGCGCTTCTCGCGCTATCGGTGGGCTGTCTGCTTCCCGGATCGTCCTTATCACCGCATCCAGATTATCAAGCGCAATTTTAAGACCCTCAAGTATATGAGCACGCTCGCGGGCTCGAGCCAACTCATATTTGGTCCGTCGGGTTACCACCTCTATCCTGAAATCTATGAAGCCGTGAAGGACTTCCTTGAGATTTAAGGTCCTTGGCCTCCCATTATCGACGCACAGGAGCTGAATATTGAAATTGGTCTGTAATTGAGTATGCTTGAATAACTGGTTAGTTATAACTTCGGGGTTCTCATCCCTTTTGAGCTCAAATACAACTCTCATTCCCTGACGGTCAGACTCATCACGAATATCCCGAATACCGACTATCTTCTTGTCTTTAACCAGCTCAGCCACATTTTCTACGAGACGGGCCTTGTTGACCATGTATGGAAGCTCGGTCACCACTATTCTCTGGTAACCTTTGCCGGCCTCCTCAATTTCAGTCCTGGCCCGCATCCTGACACTTCCGCGACCTGTAGTATAGGCGTCCCGGATACCCTGCCGGCCCTGAATAAATCCGTAGGTCGGAAAATCAGGCCCCTGAATATGCCTCATCAGATCTGCTATCGTGCAGTCCGGGTTTCTCACCAAATGTATGGTAGCATTGATCGTTTCCGTCAGGTTATGCGGCGGAATGCTGGTGGCCATACCTACGGCAATACCTTGTGAACCGTTTACCAGTAGAGTAGGAAATCTTGCCGGCAGGACGGTAGGCTCTTCCTGGGAATTATCGTAGTTCGGTATGAAATTTACCGTATCCTTGTCGATATCCTCAAGCATGGCCAGGCAAATTCGTGCCATACGCACTTCCGTATATCGCATCGCCGCAGGAGCATCCCCATCGACACTACCGAAGTTACCCTGGCCATCTATGAATGTGTATCTCATTGAGAATGGCTGCGCCATTCTAACTATCGAGTCATAAACCGCGGTGTCACCATGGGGATGGAATTGTCCAATCACATCACCGACTACGCGGGCCGCCTTGCGGTAAGGCCTGTTCCAGAAATTGCCGGCCCTGTGCATCGCAAACAATATCCTGCGGTGGACAGGTTTAAGACCATCCCGCAAATCCGGCAACGCCCTCCCGACGATTACGCTCATGGCGTAGTCGAGATAGGATTTCTGAATTTCATCCTCAATCCCAACCGCTATGATTTCCTGACCTGACGCCAAACTATGTTCCTTCCTTCAACTGGAAATCGCCAGCGACACACCTGTCGGCTGAAGATCCGGAAAACCCTGTCTTAAGCGTTCCCGGAGTCCCGGCGCCTCCCATTGATCCTGCCACTTGAATATCCGATTGTATCACGAAAAACCTGATTTTTTTCAATAAACTCTTAAATTATATAACACGACCGTTCATTTTACGTAATAGTCCGTTTTTACCGACAATATTCTTTATATGGACCCTACCTTTTCACCTTTTGCATCCAGAAGCATGATTGAGGTATATATTAGAATATCTTGCGTTATTAAAGCTCAAGAGATAGACTGACATATTATGTTTGCCTGGATAAGGCCAATTCATTTGGAAGCGCCTGAAGCCGGCCGAATTATTGAATTCCAATACGCAATGGGTTTTTGGCCTGTATCCGGAGTGTGACGGTTTGCGCCTTCTCGATGGGATGCAAAAAGCAGATTGTCGAGCCCGGGAGATAATTTGAAGGCCTCCGGCCTATCACGGACCATGTAATGAAACTTTCCCAAAAATCTGCCGCTTTGCTAGGATTTTTGTCAGGATCGACCCTCCTGGTCATGTTTTCCATTCTTCAGAGATTTGCCTTCAATATCTCCAACTTTGAAATTCAGAGTTTTTTCACGCCATTTATTACCGGTGGGCTCCTTGGCGCCGGCATCGGATACCTGCTAACCGGCTTTTACGCCAGGACAGAAAAAATTGAACAACTCGTCCAGACCAGAATTAACGAAATAGCCAGACTAGAAAAAGAAAAGAGAGCGGCCCTACGCGAACAGGATAGGATAACCCAGGAAATAATTGATCAAAGCAGGCTTGTTGACACCCTGCTGGCTGCGCTTCCAGCTCCTGTCTTCTTCAAAAGCCCCGACGGAAAATATCAGGGATGCAACAAGGCATTCGAAGATCTCATCGGGACCCCCGTTGATCAACTTCGAGGAAAAACCGCTCGCGACCTGTATGATGAAAAATCCGCCAGCATCTTCGACGCCACCGACCGAAAACTCGCCGTTTGTGGCGGCCAGGAAGTTTATGAAACCACCATTGTCACAAAATCAGGCCGAGCCAGGGACATACAGATTACCAAAACCACCTATCACCTCTCCGACGGTTCGTTAGGCGGATTCCTCGGCGTCATACTCGACAACACCGAATCCAGGCTCAACCAGAAGGTCCTCGCCGAAACCACCGAGCGTCTCGACCTGGCCCTAAAAGGCGCTGATATGGGGTTTTGGGACTGGAACATCAAGACTGGGGAAGTCATATATAGCGATCGTTTTGTGGGCATGCTCGGCTATTCCCGACGGGACGTGGATAACTGTCTTGAGTGGTGGCAAAAGTTGCTCCATCCGCAGGACGCCCCAATCGTTTGGGGAAAGATGGAAGAACACCTCAAGGGGCATGACTCAGCCATTACAGTGGAATATCGCCTGAAAAACAAATCCGGCGATTGGATATGGATGCGTGCCAGAGGTAAAGTTGTTGAATGGGATTCTTACAGGAATCCATCCCGGGCTGCCGGCACACAAATCGACATAACCGCGCAGAAAAATGCCACCGAGGCTCTTGAAAACCAGATTAGCCTTATGGAAAGCCTTCTGGCCGCTATCCCAAACCCCGTCTTCTTCAAGGACACCGAGAGTCGTTACCTTGGCGTTAACAGGGCCTATGAGGAATCCACAGGCTTTTCCCTCGAAAATATCAAAGGGAAAAAGGCCACCGATTTCTGGTCTCACCCAATAGCTGAAATCTCGCTAGCCACAGACAAGACCGTCCTCACCGAAAAAAAAGCGCTGAGATACGAGATAAAACGCCCGGACCGGGACGGAACCGAACGCGACTGTATCATATCTAAAGCCCCATTTTTCCGGTCAGACGGCTCGATCAACGGCATTATAGGCATTGTCACCGATATTACCGGTCATAAGATGGTGGAAAACGCCCTCGCCGAATCTGAAGAAAAATATCGCAGCGTTGTCGAATATTCCAGCCAGATGATTGCAATCACCCAGAATGGAAAACCCGTCTTTGTAAACTCTAAGGCCGTCGAA
>CAITZA010000365.1 GCA_903896745.1 uncultured Desulfomonile sp.
GATCTAAACTGTCCTGGATTCTTTGATGCAACTGGAAAATTAGGGAAAACCCGGCAATGCATTTCTTAACGCCAGATTCATTCCATCCAGCGCTCTTTAATTCTTGTAAGACATTAGCTTAACTCAATTGCTCGCGTGATCAGGTTTACAGGCGCGATAGAGTCATCCGGGGATGAAAAGGAAACTCAATGATTAAAAGAGACAATGATTCCATGAGTGGGACATGAACCCTTCGGCCCTGGCTAAGTAGTTTCCTCAGCCCTGATATATTGGTTTTCTTTAACGACAAAGCATACTATATCATATATCCCTAACGCAACCGCTGTCTTTCCTGAGAGCCGGCATTCCTTATTTCCCGATTTTGATCAGCAACGGGAATTTACCTATTTGAGTCGGTTTTCGACATCCGATTGCGTTGTGTAGCCCCCTAACCCGAAAGGAAGTGAAATTATCGTGAAAAAGATCGGAATGATTGTTGGCGGAGTTATTCTTGCCGTCATCCTGGCGTTTGGATGGTGGATTTTGAGTCGGCCTGAAAGAGGAACAACCGGAGCGGTAAGCACCAATTTCCGATGGCTTGGCCCTAATGACAAGATAGTGATAGACAGCTTCGAGGATCCCAAAGTGCAGGGAGTGGTGTGCTTTATAGCGCGCGCTGAAACCGGAGGAGTTAAGGGTCAACTAGGGGTTGCCGAGGACACAAGTGACGCCAGCATCGCCTGTCGCCAGGTAGGCCCAATTAAAATACTCGGTGAACTGAAAGATGGAGAGGCTGTTTTCGGAGAACATCGAAGCCTTTTGTTCAAGAAACTGCATGTCGTTCGCTTTTTCGATCGAAAGCGGAATGTGCTTGTTTACGTCGCCTATAGCGACAGGGTTATTGAAGGTAGCCCCAAAAACAGCATCAGCGCTGTGCCGATAATGGAGTGGCCCGTTCCACAAAATTAAATTGTTGTATCCTGTCTGGGTCATGTACCGGGAATTCGCATTGCAAATTAATACTGAATAGCTATCAGGCCAGTATGGAATTGTATTCAGAAGTTTCAAAATAAACAGGTTTTCCAATACCAGAAAGGAAACATTAACATGGACGGCGCCTCTTCGCCCGGCCCTGATTCCATTGTGCTAAGTGAAATCAGGGACGGAAATATCGGTATTGTAACGATGAACAACCCACATCAGCTCAATTGCCTCAGTTCCGAGTTGGTGGCTGGTGTTCTAAAAGCTTTTGACGAATTTGAAAAGCAGGCGGTCCGCGTCATCATCCTTCGGGCCTACCCAAAGGCCAAGGTGTGGTCGGCAGGGCATGACATGAAGGAGATTCCCCTCGATGGACAGGATCCCATAACCTGGAATGTGGCTTTTGAACAACTGCTTCACAGGGTGCGGTCGTTTCCTTCTCCGGTAATAGGTATGATAGAAGGAAGCGTCTGGGGAGGATCCTGTGATCTCGCAATGACATGCGATATTCTGGTTGGAACCGGCACAGCCACATTCGCAATCACTCCAGCGAAGATCGGCCTTCCTTATAACGCCGCTGGTCTAACCCATTTCCTCGGAGTGCTGCCTTTGCACATCATCAAGGAAATGCTGTTCACCGCCAATCCTATCTCACCGGATGACGCTTTGAAATTCGGACTACTCAACAGATTGGTCGATCCCGACAAGCTAGAACAAACTACCTATGATATTGCCAGCGCTATCGCTTCACGTGCTCCCAAGGTTGTTCGCCTGTTGAAGGCTGAGCTTCGTAAACTGACCTCTGGTCCCGCCCTCACCCCGGATGATTTCGAAGAGATCCAGCAGTTACGACGAGACGCCTATCGCGGAAAGGATTTCCCGGAGGGGGTCAACGCATTTTTTCAAAGACGGCCCCCGAAGTTTCTGGATGAGTAACATGAATCGGTGACGTTTTTTATTGGCTAGTTTTTACCCGGTATAAACCAACTGTTACAGATTACAGTTTTGTGCCGCATCACCTGGAGAGACTTCCCGGCCTATGCTCTGCCGGAAGTTTCTCTCCTGACTTTTGTTCGGCGCCCTAACAAATGTATTTGGGGCGCATCATTATTTCTGGGCCTTTCAGAGATTGTATAATGGTTGCGACCTGTGCGCTGCCCGATTCATATCTGTTCGCCATGATGTATTTTACATTCCTGGAGTGGATTTCCCCAAAAATTCTCCTGAATCTCGCATTAGCGTCAGGATGGCCTGGACGACGCAACTTTTTCCTAAACATTCCTTGCGAGCGTACGTAAACATTTTTTATGAAATTTGTGGCCC
>CAITZA010000366.1 GCA_903896745.1 uncultured Desulfomonile sp.
GGTCTATAAACAGGACCTTGCCCGAAAAAACCTTACCTGGGATTGCAGAAGCGGTAAATGTCACATCCTGGCCATATCTGATCCAGGGGATGTCAGTTTCATAGGCGTCTAGTTTGACCCAAACGCGTGAAAGATCGTTGATGATGAACATCTCGGCGCCTTCCCTGACAAACTGTCCTAATACAGCGTTCTTTTTGGTGACTATTCCCTTGATGGGCGCCTGGAGAGTCACATTCAGCATGGGCTTGTTGTTGTTTCTTATTTCATGTATTTGATCGCGGGTAAGGCCATACTGAATCAGCTTTTCTTCGGCGCCCCTTATAACTTCATCATTAGCGCCTGATCCCTTTATGGTTTCAAATAGCTCAACCTGGCCCCTGATCAATGTGGGGCTCCATATTTTGACCATGGGGTCGCCCTTGTTGACCTGAACGCCGGTAAAGTTGACGAAGACCTCATCCAGTCTGCCTTCGACCCGGGACGTCAACGCCGCAACCCTTGTTTCATCCTCAAAAACCATTCCAACCATCGAAATCTGGTATTTGGGGAAGGCCCTGATAACCGGGCTGGTCTCGACTTGAGCCAATTTCATGGCGGTCTCGGACATCGAAATCTGTCTCGAGTCTTCTTGGGATGAACCAGTCACTCCGGAATCCAACGGTATAAGTTCCATAAAACAAATTGGACATTTACCTGGATTAGGGAGTCGGATTTGGGGATGCATCGAGCATGTCCAAATGGTCTGAACCGCTTCATCGGATGTTTTATGGACATGCTCAGTCTCGATTTGAGCCTTTTTTAAAGCCGGCGCGTCTGTCGGCGCCTTTTGAGGTGAAGCGATCAGGTAACCAGCAACAAATGCTACGGCCACCAATATGATCAGCCACCGATGTTTGCTCCAAATCTCCTGTATCAACACCTTAAAGAATTCCATTGGAATCACCTCGATGCAATCCCTTCGAAACGGACGCGAATTACTTTCAGGAAGCGGCTTTTATTGCAGGCGCGGGGGGCTCAGCAAGCCTCCCATCTGCGACTTCAACAATTCTCTGTCCGTATTCAGCGTTTTTTCGGCTATGCGTCACCATAACGATGGTTTGTCCCTCAGCATTAAGCCTTGTAAGCAGTTTCATGACCTCTGTCGAATTCCTGGAGTCCAGGTTCCCGGTCGGTTCATCCGCAAACAATATAGGAGGCTCATTCACGACTGCCCTGGCTATGGCCACACGTTCCTGTTCTCCACCGGATATCTGGTTTGGTAGTCGATGGGCCTTGTTTTCAAGCCCCACTTTTTCAAGGGCTGATAATGCGAGCCTTTTCTGATCCTGTTCCTGGTAATGGGTCACAGCCAGAGGCAATTGAACATTCTCAAGGACATTGAGGTACGGAACAAGCTGAAAGGACTGAAATATGAATCCCATGAACTCTCTTCTGAAATCAGCCAGTTTTGTCCTGTTGAGAGTATAGATGTCGATTCCTTCCATGAGTATCTGCCCCCGAGATGGACTCAACAGCCCGCCGAGCATGGCAAGGAGAGTGCTTTTTCCAGAGCCCGACTCTCCCATGATCGAAATAAAAGACCCCTGTTCAACAGAAAGATCAATGTTTCTGACAGCCGTGACCTTAGCGTCTCCGTCACCAAAATCTTTTCCAACCTGTATCGCTTTGATGTAACTCATGATTGACTCCTAAAGTGTGCGTAGGGCTTCGTTGGGGTCCATGGCCGCTGCGGCCCTGGCTGGGTAAAAAGAGGCTAACAGTCCAAGGAATATGGCCAGGACAACCGATCCGACCGCAACATACGGGTCCAGACTCATGTGGGGCCTGTGCTCGGAAAGGAATGACAACAATCCCCAAGTTACTCCAATGCCTGTTATGTAGCCCAGGACGCCGGCACAAAGTGATACAATCAGGGCTTCCAGGAGGATTATTTTCATTATGTGCGAGCTTCTGAATCCGATGGCGCTAAATATGCCTATTTCTCGCGTCCGTTCGGTTACGCTACTCATCATGGTCACGAAAACTACCATGCCTCCAACAAAAAGTATCAATCCGGAAACTCCGAGTGAAAAATTCTGGAAGTTGTGAAGGGTATCCATACGACCCTCAACGACCTGCTGAACTGCGGTAACTTTGGCAGTCGGCAGGGCCTTGGACAATTGGGCTACCAATTCGGTAATCGGGCAGTTCTTGCACAGAGCCGCTATTTCAACCATCCCGACCTGGCCTTCCTTCCCAAAAAGCTTTTGCGCCAAAGGCAATTTCATAAAGACCAGACTGTCATCCTGCGAACCCGTAGGGTCTAGCACCCCGGAAACGCTGAAAGAATGATCCTTGATGTCCATGACCGAATCTGTCTTGAGGTTGAATCTGGCGGCTACGTCGTGTCCAACCAGAATTTGGGAATCTGTCTCCGGGGCCTTTCCGGAAATTTTCCACCACTTCTTCAGGGCCAGTTCAGAATTGAAATCTACGCCAACTACCAGAGCCTTTTGACTTGAAGTCTCAAGGACGTTAAATACCTTGGGGCTCACAATTCTTACGTTTGCAGCGTTTTCGATGGTCTTGATTTTAGCAAGTTCATCCTGATGTATTTCCTTTACATCAAAAGAAAAACCACCAAGATTCAATCCTCCGTATGTAAGGGACAATCCTTCAGACTTGGGGGTAATGATTATATTTGCCCCAAACTCATCCATTTTATGCGCAATATCTTCCGCCAGTATTCGAGTTGTCGTCATCAACGCCACTACAGCGCTGACTCCAATCATTAGACCAGTTATAAGAAAGAAAACTTTTGCCTTGCGACGACGAAGATTATTCAGAGCGATGGTTTTTAGTTTCATTATAGGGTTCCTTTACTGGAAAAATCTGGCGCCGGACATTACGTCCTGCTGGGAAATCATGACCTGACCATTTTGTATCTTTCGTGGCAAAGGCGACGGATTGCAACCGCCTTTGACCTCATTGATCTTGTCTGTCCTGAATTTCAGACCGCAGTTAATGCAAACCATATTTGTACCCTGCTGCACATATCCTTTCTTCGAACTGAAGCACACGTCACAGGCGTCAAATGCGGCTCTAACCGCGCCGTCCACGCTCTTCACCACGAAGAACCTAATGATCAGGTTTGGAGAAGCCTTGAATTGAAAATGTCTTGCTTTCCCGTCCTGGAACATGGACTCGGGGAAAGAAAAAACACCGTTTACAGGTTGAATGTCCGTGGCCGGGACGGTGAAATTCCAGGCATGAGCAGTCCCAACGCCGCTGGCAAGGGTCACGACTCCAAGAGCCACAAACTGTATGATAACCAGAATATGTTTAATATGATCAAGCCTTTTCATAATTTTGTTCCTTTCAGTCTTTAACAGTATTTCAACTAGTTTTGGGATGTCTTCTCGTTAGCAATTTGTGAGCTAGCATTCGAGTTTCGGCCGAGTACCAGGCTTTTCAGTTCAGTATCAACAGAAAGCATCCTGGGCCAGAAGGTTTTCCAGTCATCCTGACCTACCTTCGCATGAATTTTTTCCCTAATCTCACCATCATATATCCTAACATCCGCATCCTTAAAAAGATTGCCAAGCATTTCCAAGGTCTTGTTTTTGCGAATCTCTTTGTCCTCGATATCTGAAATACCGGTTTCATCGAGAAACTTCTGGACGGCCAATCTCTGGGCTATGATCTGTTTGAACTTTTCGACGGACACGAAATTGTTCTTGATCCACTCCAGAAATTCCTCTTCCTTAAGCGTCTGTCGTTCCAGTATGTTCCTGATTTCATCTTCAACCTCTTGTGGTTGAGCTACAATTATGGCCTTGTCAGCGGCCTGGAGAATGAGTTCTTTTCCAACATTAGAGAAAAAGGATTCGGACACGTCTCTTTTTCTTACTTCTTCAGGGTCTACCGCCAGTGGAAGTTGAAGATCCGATTTGAAGAACGGTTTATTGTTGACGCCTGCAATCACAAAGCTTCGGTTGTCTGTTAAATCGGGCTTGTAAGTTCCGTCAAACTTTACCTGGTATCCCACGTTGGCAATCGCCTGACCAATGTTGTCCGCGGTTGCTCTTTTCTCCTGAAACTTGACAGTGACACTCTGTGAGGACAGGCTAACGTCCGTTTCGACAACCCCGGGCATTTTTCCCGTCACTTCCTTGACGGTTATGACGCATGCCGGACAGTTCATACTGTTAACTGTAAATCTTGAGGCAATGGTTGAGCCTGAAAGCAGCCCATAAATCAGATACCCTCCTATTGCGGCAATGAAAACCGTCACGCCAAGAATACCGATTCGTTTGATTTTTGCAGAAGTAACCTTCGACGATGAGTCTTCAAGTTTTTCCAGTGATATTTGTTTCATTTTAGAATTTGCTGACATTTGTACACTCCCGGACCTA
>CAITZA010000367.1 GCA_903896745.1 uncultured Desulfomonile sp.
ATCTTTAATCTCACCCTTTAAAAAGTTGGCCAATGATTGAAAGGTCATGCTACCCTCATCCGAAACTTGAGCCCCCCTGGAAAGCGCCCGGACAAGCCCCCAAGTAAACACTCCGTGCCAACCCTTTGGATAGACTATAAAATCCTTTTCTTGAGCCACCTGGTTTTCCTTTGATGCGGTGAAAGCGGCCAATGAAACGTTTGGGATGAAACTTTGTCCGATTATGGCGTTTGATCTAAGTTTGACCGTTTTTATTTGGGGTGTGCTGGTTCTATCATCGAAGACGCTCTTGTAGCCGACCGGTTTTAAATCCAACGCCTTTCCCTGAACAAAAAAGGGATCAACCCTGCCGTACACAGTTCCTGAGAAGCATGAATCGCAGATGAAGATCACTGTTCTTCCTAAGGCGAGTCTAAGCATTTCCTCGATCTCATAATCGGCCAGGAAATTTCTGGTCTTGTGTGGTTCAAAAGCCTCCCCGACGCGTCCGCGAACAGTCCTTTTGGTAACCGGCCCATAGGTTTTGGAGTCAGCGCACATTAGCGCCTGGTCTATCCCACCAGCTGTTTGGGTGGTCTCTTCTTCCCAGATTTGGGCTCCGTGACCCGAGAAATAAAACAGGATGGTTTCTGACGAAGAACTCCCCTGCAGGAGCCATCTTTTGAATGACGTCTGAATCTTGGCTTTGGTTGCGTCATCGTCCAGTAGAGTCAGTATTTCATTAGCTTTGAAAAGCCCGATAGCTATAAGGGTTTGCTTGAGAATCTCGACATCGTTTTTGACCCCTTTAAGCGGCTGTTGATGTGGATATTTTTCCACACCTACCAATAATGCCCTATTGGCAGCAGCCGCTGGACTCCCCTCAAGCGTGCAGAGCGCCAAAAATGCCACTGGAGTGAAATTGATCAGGAGCCACATCAGTTTCACAACGACGGTCAGCATTTTCTTCATGGTGACCTCGAATAGGTAACGAGAACTCTTTTACTTCAGTCAATGACTAAACAAATGAATAGGTTAGTCCTACCCTCAGTCGGGAGTTTGCTAACGGTTCTTATGCAGAAAGCTGATCGAACGAACAGCGTCAAGAGTGGAAGATTCCATGATTCTCCTGAGATCATCAAAAGTTCGGATCTTCGGATCTTGAGAGTCGGTTCGCACTTTTCTGATAATAGCCTTGGTTGGCCCCATAGTCTGTTCAAGATAAATTTCTATTTCCTGTTGAGTCGCTTTTGCAGACCCTGCCGGATATGAGAGAATGGTTGTCGGCTGTTCCAATTTTGCCGGCTGAGGGCCGACTGGTGTTGCAGTCTGGGGTTTTTCAGGCCCAGGAGGAGTTGCTGGTACGATTGGAGCTGACATCTGTGTCTGAATTTCCGTCTGTGTTGGGGCCGACGAGACCACAGTTCCTTGAGCTTCTTCATTTCTGAGCTTCTGAAGATGCGCATATAGGTCTTCAAGTATCTGGTTTCTGCTGCGACTTGCAACTACGTATATTTTTTCTTTCCCCACTTGTTCATCTTGCCTTAGCCACATGTTTTTGGCAGGAAACCAATATATTTCTCCTCCTTTGAGTGGGTTACTTATCTGGTTATCTACCGCTAGATAATCGGTTCCTGGAAAAAGACGATACAAATCACCTTTTGGTCCTACATGATATATGTACAGATGACAGGTGGATGATGGACGGACGGCTAACTGATAATTTTGTCCAGAATACATAGTATCACCGTCTTTTAGCTCCACATCCCTGCACATGGGATCGTTGCAGATAATGTTGTCGTCTGGTGGGTCGGTACAATCCTTATTTCGACATCGTGGATCTTGGGCCACGAAGAGGGCTTCCAATGCTATTGGTTTGTCCAGTGCATTTCTAAACGAAACGGGAAAAGATCCTACCTGAGACCCTTCCAGTTGAGGATGTTGTGCTCCACCTGTCTCAATTTTGGTCTGGTCATATACGTAGTCGTACAGTTCTTTTAACGTCACAACATTGTTTCGATCAGAATCGGCCTCCCCTTTAAGCCCTTTTAAAAGATAGTGTGTAAAGATACTATTCTTTTCCCCCTCCTGTGAATATTGATCCGGTTTGCTGGAAGTCAGGATCATTCTCCCTGACGATTCGGTAAACTGACGGGTGAACCCTGCCAGTTCTCTCTCGAGCGATTTGATTCTTGCCTTTGAGAAAGCGCCTGCATGACAGGCGTCAGCAATAACCAGAACCCTCCTGGCGTCTATACCCCTTAGGAAATCAAGCCCGCTCATTTTTACAGCTGTGGCTTCAAGATAATCCGGATCGGCGTCGTAGCCGAGGAAAAAATACTCACCCGGTTTCTTTATGTCTCCAGCGCCGTGGCCGCTGAGAAAGATGATGACTGTGTCATCCTTGCCAGCCTTTAGAAGATCGTAATGTAGCTGTTTTTCGATTGCTAATTTTGTGGCTCTCTCATTGACCAAGAGTGTGACATAACTTTTTCGGAAAACAGCCTCTTGAGTATTTAGGAAATTTGCAAAATCGCGTGCATCCTGATCGGATACTTTTAACTGAAGTTCATTCTTGTTATAATTTGAAACTCCAATTACCAAAGCGTACAGGTCTCCAGATCGAAGAGCACACGTCTGAACTCCA
>CAITZA010000368.1 GCA_903896745.1 uncultured Desulfomonile sp.
CGCTATTGCGATATAAGGTTTAGCTCCGGACTGGCGAAACAGATCCTTCAGATAGGTCAGGAACAAGCGCTTTTTGTTGTAGTCGGTCAATTGATCTCCAGTGGAATTGTTCCTTCAGGCCATCAGCGTAAATGGACCGGGTTCATTCCACAGTTATTGTTGATAACTCGTTGACAAGCCTGTTGATAGATTTGATTGATCCTGCTTTTTCATGAGGTTATACAGATTGCCACAGAATGAGGCAAATGCGTAATGTTCAATATATTCAGTTGAATAGCTTAAGCCGGTGTTATTGTTGATCCCTGTTGGCGGCACAGGAATCATTCCCCATAACATATCAACTATTGTTGACAGACTGTCATTTTTGTGCCGCGCTATTTCCACCGAATGCCTGTAAACCGAACACATTAATGACGCTTTTTAGACAAAGCCGACAAGATTAGCCTCGGGGTGGGCGATTGTGTATATTTCCCGGTTCTTTTCCTATATGGTCGGCAATAAAGAGCGTAAATACGCCTCTAACCTCCGGGAATGCTGAAGTCTTGACTCAGGTAGTTTCCCGTCGGTTTTCCGCATGAACCTGTTAACCATAATCTGTTTATAATCTACTCTACAGGGAAATCAAAGTAAGTATCGGGGAAAGGTTCCTTTATTAGTGTAAAATGCCACCACTCCTTGTCGTAAGGCTGGAATCCGCGCCTTTCCATGATGGTTCGGAGGAGGAGCCTGTTGGCCCGCTGGTTTGGGGAAAGTTCGACATTGCTTATCCACGATTTTGGATCGAAATAGTCGAAAGGAGTTCCCATATCGAGTTCAGCGAAGTTATCTGAGGGATGTAGGGATACGATTGTGATGTCAACCGTGCTCCCTCGCGAATGGCTTGACCGACCAGCAATGTACCCCGCTGGGAAAAGTGATTCCTTGTCCAGGTCCGGATAATACTGGCTTTTCATTCTGAGATCGTTAATATCGGAGGCCCAGCGCACGAATGAATTTACGGCTCTCTGGGGTCTGTAAGCGTCAAATATTTTTAGTCCCAGGCCTACACGATTCAGGTCTGACTGAACAAGCTTCAGCGCCTGGGTAGACTCTTCGGTTAATATGCACCTCGATTTTTCGTATCCTTCAATCGCTTGCCCAATGAAATTGTTGTGTCCCGCATACCTGAGATCAAACACAACGCCGGGCGCAAGATCATCCAGATATACGAATCCAGGGGGCAGAGAGTGTGAATCCTGAGCCAACACGATCAGAATTGAGCACAAACAGAATGTGGTCAGACATGCGGATGACTTTAAATGATGGCGCATTCGGGGGTTCCTCAAAATATTGGCACAAAAGTTCCTGATCGAGGCAAAGCAGCCTCTATGGACATTGCCGCGAATGACACGGAATTCATGCCGGCAATCCACAACGGGAGGATAATACATCTCTGGCGGACATTACATCGTCTCTCCCACCAGTATGAACCCGCTCCAGAAATATGGATGTCTGTAGCCCTCCTTTTTAATATCTTCCCGGGCCGACTGTAAAGCATCGAGTTTACTCTTCCCGTCTTTACGGTACTGGAAGAACTTCTCCGTTAGCTTTATCGCTGAGGCTTCTTCAACTTCCCATAATGTCATCAGGACTGACTTCGCGCCCGCGTACTGGAACGCGCGGCCCATGCTCATAACACCCTCACCGGAAAGGTCCTTGCCGAGTCCTGTCTGACAGGCGGTGAGGGCCACAACATCGGCGTTCATTTTGAGCGAGAGTATATCCGACATCTTCAGGAAACCGTCAGTGCCCGGTGGGGCCATTGTTAAAGCCAGGAATGGTTCCATCAAACCGGGGATCTTTGTGGACATTACGCCATGCGTTGCAAAGATAACATTTCTGAAAGTATCGAGTTTCGGAGCGACCTTGCTCATGAAGTCCGATTTGTTGGCTTTGAGGCCGGTAAGGGCCATACAGTCCGATCCGTATATTTTTTCCAGGTCCCGCGCCAGCAGTAGGGTTCGTGGCAGGCGCTTCAGGCTAAACTGGCCAGGATTATCTTCGATAGCCCTCATCGTCTCAATATTTTGATTTTTTTCGGCTTCACCCATTTTTATCGGAGAGGCTTCCTGTGACCTGGCGTCTTTGATTGAAAATACCGGGTCGGCCAGGACGAGTGTCTTATTCGATGGCTTGTCTCTTTTTCCCAATGACCTTGCAAGCGTCAGGGCAGAAATTGACTGGTAATAACTTATGGGATGTTCTTCGCCAAGGAATGTTATATTTTCGGGATAATCCTTAAACTCATCAGGGTATCCATCCAGAGAAGACCGGGTCCAGGTTACTTTTCCACCGGTGACCAATGCTTCAAATGGCAGTGTGGCAAGGATTCCGTCAGGTATGATGATCAGCGGGGCTCCTTTCGGAACCTCCATTAAAGCCGTTTGAAGAAGCCTTCTGTAGAGTTTTGAGGCCAGATCGATGTCGAAAGCCCTGAACCTCAACTGTTCCATGGGTTCACGCAGCTTTTTTATGTCCTTCTCCATTTCCTCAAG
>CAITZA010000369.1 GCA_903896745.1 uncultured Desulfomonile sp.
ACTCGCCGATCCATTTCAGTACCAGTTATACAAAAATAAAAAAGCCCTTATTACAGGGCTTGAAGTGAGGAGAGCCTCCAGTTTTGGCTGAAAGCTCTCTACCCAGGATTTGTATGGATATGATGTTAGAAAGAAAGTCCTACCTTGCCGCCAAAGGTCCATGTATTTCGGTTAAAACTCAGAAGGTAATCGTCGGTGGTAGGCGCTATTGTGGTTGTGCCGTTAACATAAGAGGTTACCCTGGTAGTGTTCCATCTCAGGAAAACACCAGCGTCACCATTAGCAAACATCTGCCTGGAATATTCAGCTAGAAACTCGAGGAAATGGCCTCCGTTATATGTTCCGGTAGCCTCAAACCTGTTTGTGTTATCAATCGTAAAGTTCGCCTTTGCATTTCCAAGCATTGTCGGGAAGCCAACGGCCCGAACGTTAAGAGCCGATACCGAGCTCTTGTAACCGCCCTGAACACCGATCAAGGGGATGAAAGCCTGCGATATCAAATCTGCCTGCTGACCAGCGTTAAAATTGATGTCTGCTGAGGAAACGTTTGTACTGAACTTGTCGTAACGAAAACCTGCGATTGCGGCAAAATTGGCGTCCCCATAAACAGCGGCTCCATCTACGAACCACCATATATCTTTTTTAGTCCAATCATTGCCCCAATTATTCGCTGCAACTGTCTCTCTCAAGTCGGCTTTGCCATCACTCGGAAAAAGGTACCAGCCAGTTCCCAAGAAGGACAGTTTGTCGGTTATTTGGATTGGTAACGCGCCGCCAAGCCACAACCCACTTGTTTGATATTTAAAATTGATGCTCCGAACGTTAAACGCTCCAGCGTTTTGTGCGTCCAGGCTTGCGCCAACAGCGTTTTCCTGTCCAGGCATCCAGCCCAAATAAACGGCGGCGGCTGCGCCAGGGCCAACTGCCGGAGCGCATCCCGAACCTGATCCAAAAAAACCTCCCAAGCTCGGTAATCCACTAATCTGCGCGCATGCCAGAGCCGGAGCCAAAGCTAATACGATGACACCGACCAATAATAATAGCCCTCGTCTCATATCCATATCCTCCTAATCCTAAAAAACAGCGTGAGAAAAAACCTCTCGCCTGAATAAAAAACAATTCGATCCATAAGATGCTAGAAATACGGGATATAATGTTCGTAATATAAAAGCGCGAGTTTGTCAAGTTTTTTTTGGCTCTTATCCTCTTGTCGCGCGGTCTCGCCGTCATGGTCAACCTCTTTGACAAGTGTGTTTGCGTCGTTTAGCGGACCCCTTTGGGATTTCGCTTCGCTCTGTATTTCTGGCACTGCCCCCGATCCAAATAAAATGGCTTGAATTAGTATTCGAATAAGTGGTTTAGTATCCTTTGGTCTTGAACGTGCGCCCAGGGAGTTCTTCAATAAATGCTAAGATTGCCTGATCCTGCTCCGGGAAGCAAGCGACGCTGGTTTATATTTGTGCTGGGCAGCCTTAATTTCGTTATTTCCATGTTTTATAGGGTTTCCGTTGCGGTTATCAGCCCTGCGTTGACTACCGAACTCGGGTTAAGTGGGGCTCAGTTGGGGGATCTTTCTGCCGCCTTCTTTTACGGGTTTGCGGCATGTCAGATACCGATAGGTGTGTCCATGGACAGGCTAGGCCCTCGCATAACCATGTGTTTTCTCGCCATTTCCGCCATCGGCGGCGCCATTGTGTTCTCTATCGGCCAGAACGCGGAGACGCTGATAATAGGCAGAGCCTTACTCGGCATAGGCATGGGTGGAAACCTTATGGTCATTCTGGCTTTATTGGCTGTCTGGTTTCCTGCGGATCGTTTTGCATTCCTGGGAGGTTCGGTAGTTTCCGTAGGAGTCTTGGGTAACCTTCTGGCTGCGACTCCACTGGCCATGCTCAGCATGTCAATCGGCTGGAGGAATTGCTTTCTCGTCTTTGCAATCATCAACGCGGTAATCGTAACAAGCTTTGTCACAGTTATCAGGGATTTCCCTCCGGGCTACAGGCCGCCTGAGCGTTTTCACAAGTCTCTAATGTCAGGCCTTGGTTTTCTCCTGAAGAAATACAGTTACTGGTCTATAAGTCTGAGCAATTTTGTCAGGTATGGCTATTTTGCATCGTTACAGGGGCTTTGGGCCGGCCCGTTCCTGATTTACGGACTTGGGCTTGGAGAAATTACAGCCAGTAACGCCATATTGGTCATGGGCATAGGATACATGATAGGATTACCTGTTTCCGGCTCTATAAGTGACAAGGTTTTACGATCAAGAAAAAAGGTTGTATTGACCACCATGGTGGGTTTTGCGGCTCTGGCGGCCTCAGCGCTCTTGTGGACACGTGAAACGTCAGTGTGGATAGTTTTTGCCACTTTCTTCGGGTTTGGTTTAACTGCGGCCCCCGGTCAGATACTTTATGCTCATATCAAGGAACTTCTGCCGGCGGAATTAACAGCCCAGGCCATGACCGCGGTTAATCTTTTCAAAATCCTCGGCGCCGCAATGATAACACAGTTCCTGGGTTTCATAATTGGGTCCGAACCTGCAACGCTAAGCGCTCCACAGGACTTTAACGCCGTCTGGATAGTAGGAGTCGTTTTATTGAGCGTTGTAAGCGTCTTGTATGTGTTTGTGCCCGACAGCAAAGCGCTTAAGTCAGAGTAGCCGGCATCCGGTTTTGGGAAGGCATGGGTTTACTGAAACGTAGAAGGCGTCTAACATGTTATTTCTGGCTACCCTTTTACTACCCCCATGGGTTTTATCCTCACAATTTTTTTGGCCAAACCCGATCTGTGCACTATGTCCACGACATCTTCCACATTCTTGTATGCCTCTGGACATTCCTCGCGCATGGTTTTTCTGCCTGCCGCACGGGAATATATATGTCTGTCCTGCAACTCCCTCTCGATAGCTCTGCCCTGAGTCTTCCGCAAAGCCTCATTTCGGGAAAGGACTCTTCCGGCTCCGTGACATGCGGAGCCAAAGGTTTGATCCATGCCGCCCTTGAGACCTGCCATGACGTAAGAGGATCTGCCCATATCCCCTGGAATTAACACCGGCTGGCCTGTGCTTCTGAACAAAACCGGTAGCAGAAGATGGCCCGGCGGAAGGGCTCGGGTCGCCCCCTTGCGATGGACACACAGCAGTCGGCTCACACCCTCAATCTCATGACGTTCCATTTTCGCTATGTTATGCGATACATCGTAAAGAAGCCGCAGGTTCAATTCTTTGGGGGACAGTTTCAGGGATTTTTCCCAGGCCAGGCGCGCCAGATTCATCAGTATCTGTCTGTTGGCAAACGCAAAATTGGCTGCTGAAGCCATGGCTCCCAAATATTCTTTTGCAATATCCGTTTTTAAGTATGCGCACGCCAGTTGTTTGTCCATCAATTCTATTTTTTGGGCTGCAATGTTTTTTACCATACGCGCAAGGAACTCGTCACAAATCTGGTATCCAAAACCACGTGACCCACTATGTATCATCAATGTGACGAACCCTTCGAAAAGTCCCCATTCGTCGGCTGTGGATCTATCAAATACCTCCTCAACATAGCCTATTTCTATGAAATGGTTCCCTGAACCTAATGTTCCAAGTTGATCCTTTCCCCTTTCATAGGCGCGCTCACTTATACATTTTGTGTCTGCCCACTCAATGGCCCCGTGGTCTTCAATTCTTTCAAGATCCGATTTTTCTCCCATACCCTGTTTTATGGCCCATGCTGCGCCCTGTCTTGCCACATCAGACAAATCCTTTTTCTTCAATACGATCCCGCCTCGCGAGCCTACACCTCCAGGAATGGACGCGTAAAACGCATCAACCAATTTTGAAACATGTGGGTCGAGAAAGTCCCTTTTCAGCCCTGTGGTGGCTAGTCTAACACCGCAGTTTATGTCATACCCGACGCCACCAGGTGATACAACACCCTCTTCCATGTCGAACGCAGCCACTCCGCCAATCGGGAAGCCGTATCCCCAGTGCATATCCGGCATCGCTAACGCATGCCCCACAATTCCCGGTAAATGAGCCACATTGAAAACCTGATCCGTACTTGAGTCTTTTTCGATGTCAGGCAGAAGTCTGCTATTGGCAAAAATCAAGCCCGGAACCCTCATCTTTCCGGTTTTTGGGATCAACAACCTGTTTTCATCAAGTTTCTTCAATTTATATGGTTTGGAGCCTTGCATTATTTTAACTCTGCGGATCTGATCTATACATCGAACACTAACTTCGCGCTGTAACCACTGTCGCTCTCACAAACTATCAGACCATGATAGGTTATACCCTTTATTTCTAACGAGTCAGGGCCGGTTATAGCGGGACTGAAGATTGCTTCTACGCGCATTCCCTCACCGCTTAGACCACTAACCCCAAGTTTTGTTACCAGCAACGAACGGGTTACAAAATAGAAAAGCAGCTCCCTGAGCAAGTTTACGATAAGCTCATCCGGACAGGGGCCTTCAATATCCATGACTATGCGCTCTCCAGGTTCTTCTGACACCACAAGGCCCAGGAAGTGGTTTAACGCTCTTGCGGCGCTTCGGCAAAACTGCTCGAACGAGGCGCCCCAAACCTCTATCATTACATCCGCAGGATGATCCAGAATCGACCAGCCTTGTTCATTTTTATTCATTTGATCAGGATATGGAATGGATTAGAACATCAACTATTGTACCCAAGTTCAAGAAGGTATTTTTTTGCGCCGAGTGATATTTTTTTGGCAATATAGTCTATATGATTTTCGTTCTTAAGATTATTTTTTTCACTCATGTTGCTTATAAACGCGCATTCCACCAGAATTGCCGGCATTGTCGCTCCCATAAGAACATAAAACGGCGCCTGCTTGACTCCTCTATCCCTGGGTTTAACCGTGTTTTGGCTCCCATCAACCATCAGACTTTCCTGAATTATTTCAGCTAGTTTTCCAGACTCCGTTCGTTTGGAGGTCATCATCAGGTCTATCAGGGTAGCCTCAAGGTGATTCATTTTGGACAGGGAGATTCCATTTTCTCTTGCTGCGGCTCTCATGGCGCCACGTGAATTGGCCTGGCTAAGAAAGAAGGTTTCTACCCCGGACGCTGAAGCGTACGCCGACCCATTGCAATGTATAGAGATAAAGAGGTCCGCGTTGGCCGAATTTGCTATTTCAGTCCTTTCTTTAAGACTCAGGAATGTGTCATCATCGCGGGTAAGCTTTACGGTAACATTCGGAACTGATTTCTCGACCAGTTTCTTGAGTCTTTTCGCTATCCTGAGAGTCACCTCTTTCTCCGTGAGCGAACCATCGCGTGAAACAGCCCCAGGGTCTTTTCCGCCATGCCCCGGATCTAAAACCATAACTATTGATTGAGTAGGGAACTCGCTCTGCCTTGATTGAGGTTTAACATCTGAAGACGCTTGTGGAGGTAAACTTGCCATTTTTACCTCAGCAACTTTTTTTTCCGGTTGCACGGACAAATTGTAGTAAGGATTGCCAAACCTCGTTACAGAGGGCCTGTTTTCCACGGAACTGACAGAAAGTTGTTCCGTTTTACTAACATCGTGGGCCGTCGGATTGGGTAAATCGTTGACTGGCGCTATCTGATAGTGTTCCGATTTTTTTTCACCATCCCCCAGCTTCCGAGTATCAGTGATTTTCTGGGGCGCCGGTTTCATAAGGTTTGCGCTGGAAGCGCCTGTCCTGATTTTCCTTTTTAATAAATGCGCGTCTTTCAACTCTACCAGCGCCGAACTTTTGTACTGACCCTGATGTTGAGCCCTCTTAAATTCGTTCAGAGTCTTAATTCCATTTTCGAGATCCTCCGCTTTGCCGTGAGCCCTGTAAGATCGAACCAGAGCCTTACCGGCAAAAAAAAGACCGGCAGCGGAATCCTCTCCTTTTGATGTCTTGTGTATTGCGCGAAATGTTCCGACAAGCCTCAACCATGATTCACGCGATGTTCTGTCACTCGATGAAAGTTTATCAAATTCATTCCTGGCTTTTTGAAAAGTCAACGTATTGACCGGCCTGCCGGACACAGCCCACACCATACAGGCCTCTGGTGTCATAAAGAGACTTAACAGCAGAACCATTGAAACAACGTAATACCTTGAATATTGGTTAGTTAACTTCAATGATTAAACTTCTTGTTTCTCTATCTCTGATAGGCATATCAACAACAATTTCCCACTGACTGTCGCAGCCTTGCAGACTTCAACGGAATCCCGCCTTTCATGCGGACACATTTCTTCAGACACAGCTTGCGGTCCGCTCAACAAAAATCATTACGAACCATAAGCGTGGACACACTCATACTCATACTCATGATCCCTACCGATAACCACTATAGGAGCTCTTTTGCAACGAACCTTGCGAACGGCGATCACTTCACTGTCGATCCTGTTGATCGGTTCTCCAAAAGAGGCTATCTTTTCGTGTAGCTCAGCAGATATCCTGAGTCCTCTGCTCCTGATCAGACCGAACATGTTTTCTCCTGAATGATTAGTTGCAAATAATAATATCAAATTAAACCAATATATTCAAGCTTACTTATAATAAAATACTTTAGGTATATACAGTTCTTCGGGTCGCTGATTTTTTTTTTCGTTTGTGTTAGGTTTGTCTAGCGTTTCAGTTCAGGTAAATGAGGTCAAAAGGCCTACTCTCATGATTAACGATCTTGGCACGTAAGGATTTGATATGTCTATATTTGCTATTGATTTTGACAGAGTTATCAAGAGACTTGCAGGGACCTCCGTGGTTTTTGCAGATATTTTCTTTGAGGAAAAAGCAGTATCGACTCTGGTTTACGAAAATGGACGTGTTGACCGTGTGAGAAAGGGGGTTGATAGTGGAATTGGCCTCAGGATTATCAAGAACAACAGGACCTATTATGGATTTACTACTGACATGATTCAGTCTTCGGTGGATGAGCTTTCCACGAGTCTGTTAGAGGCATCGAGTACTGAGGCCGGGACCGTTCCCCTCATGCTTTCGTCCAAATTTTTCAATAATTCCGGAATAATTGAAATAGATCCCTCCGTTTTCGACTTGGGCGACAAAATTGACCTTCTTAAGGAAGCCGACGACGCGGCGCGCTGTCAGGGCTCAGAAATAACCCAGGTCAGGGTCGCATTGATGGATGAAAAGCGCAGGGTCTTTCAGGTAAACTCAGAAGGCTCACTGATTGATTTTGAAAGGACGAGCGTAACCTTCGTAACCCATGTTACGGCTGCGCGGGACTCTATTCTTCAGACCGGATATGAGAGCGCCGGAGGACAGTACGGTATGGAGTTTTTTAAAGACAACCCTGTCTCCAGGATCGGTTCATGCGCTGCGACAAGAGCTCTCACCATGTTACGGGCGCCGGAGGCGCCTTCAGGAAGGATGCCGGTGGTTTTAAGCAGTGAGGCCGGCGGGACCATGATTCATGAAGCCGTGGGGCATGGGCTTGAATTGGACTTTGTTGTTGACAACATGACCGTATATGCCGGGTCACTTGGAGAAAAAATAGCCTCTGAAGTGATATCCGTCAAGGACGACCCGACAATGCCCAACAGGCGAGGCTCATATCCTTTTGACGATGAGGGCGTCGCTTCAAGACCTAATTTACTCATTGAAAATGGCGTATTGACAGGTTACATGTCTGACAGACTGAGCGCCCTGAAAAAAGGCGTTAGCTCTTCCGGGAACGGACGACGGGAATCCTACCGGCATAAACCAATCCCACGCATGTCAAACACGCTTATTCTTCCCTCAAAAATGTCAGCGGATGAAATATTGAGATCTACCCCTAACGGGTTACTTGTGAAAAAGATGGGTGGGGGCCAGGTAAATACCGTTAACGGAGATTTCGTGTTTGAGGTGGCTGAGGGCTATTTGATAGAAAATGGTAAGCAGGGTCCTGCCGTTCGAGGCGCGACACTTGTGGGAAATGGACCGAAAGTGTTGCAACATATCGATATGGTAGCAAGTGATCTCGGCTTTTCGATTGGAACATGCGGCAAGGATGGCCAGGGAGCGCCGGTTTCAGACGCTCAGCCAACCCTTAGGATTGGGACCCCGGACAAGCCCGACACTTGGATCACTGTCGGTGGCGCCGCCTGATTTTTGTCCATTAACAGGTTAAAGAGAGACAAATGACCGAAGAAACAAAGAAAAAAAGTGGTTTTTTCAGGAGGCTTTTCAGAAAGGATCGGCTCGATGAACCTGAGCAACAATCATCGCCGGTCACGAGTGAACCCAAAGAAGACGCCGCACATATTCCGGAAGTAATGGAGGAACCCGGGAAACCTGTTGAATCCACGGATCAGGATGAATGCGGGGAGTCTCAGGAAAATCTTGCCAGACTACAGACCGGTCTGCAGAAAACGCGTAAGGGTTTTCTCAGGAGCCTTGATGAGGCGCTGCTCGGCAAGAAAGAGCTTGATGAGGAAGCTATCGCAAGGCTCGAAGAGGTGCTTGTGCGCGCGGATGTCGGAGTAAAAACCGCATACCAGTTGCTTGAAAGCGTTTCTGATCGCGTGAAACGAAAAGAATTGAATGATCCGGAACGGATATTGGCACACCTTCAGGAACTCGTAAGAGAGACATTGTTGTCGGTTGAAGCTCCACTGCGCGTCGGCTACGGTTCAGATCCATTTGTCGTGATGGCGCTTGGAGTCAACGGTTCCGGGAAAACGACAACCATAGCCAAAATAGCCGCCAGGCAGAAACTGGCGAACAGAAAAGTGATGATGGTGGCTGGCGACACGTTTAGAGCGGCTGCGGTTGAGCAATTAACTATATGGGGGCAGCGCATCGGTTGTGATGTGGTTCGAGGCAAAGAAAAGGCCGATCCTTCTTCTGTCGTCTTTGAAGCCATGGAAAAAGCTATTAAAGAGGACTATGAAATAGTGCTCATAGATACAGCCGGACGATTGCATACGAGAATTCCCCTGATGGAAGAACTGAAGAAAGTCTCCAGAACGGTTACCAAAAAGCTGCCAGGCGCGCCGCATGAAACCCTGCTGGTTATAGATTCATCGATGGGGCAAAACGCGATACTGCAGGCGAGGACTTTTAATGAGGCCATCCCCGTCACAGGATTGGCGCTCACAAAACTGGACGGAACAGCCAAGGGAGGCGTCATAATCGGAATATCCAATGAGCTGAAAATTCCCATCAGGTATGTAGGAATAGGCGAAAAGATAGATGATTTGAGAGATTTCAACGCCCGACAGTTTGCCCAGGCCCTGTTTTCCAAGGATGAAGGGCTCGACAGCTTCGATTAATGGGGCTAGTTGTGGAATAAATTTTTGGATATATTGTTTCAAGAAGTTTTTTGATGGTCATACTAGCAATTCAGGACTGGAAGGCCTATAAATGATTGAAGATCTCAAAATCAGCACAAACCAGAGAGTTCAGTTTGTTGACATAACGGCTGCTGTCAGGAGTTCAATCAGGAAAAGCGGTGTAAAGAACGGCCTGGCTGTGGTCTATGTTCCACACACAACTGCCGGCGTAACCATTAATGAATCTGCCGACCCTTCAGTGGTGTCGGATATAATTAACAAACTGAATGATCTCATTCCCAGGCATGGCTCTTACAGACATGCCGAAGGGAATTCCGACGCTCATATAAAGGCCTCAATGATGGGAAGTTCTGCTAGCGTGATAATCAGTGAGGGCAATTTGCTGCTGGGTGTCTGGCAAGGTATATTTTTCTGCGAATTTGATGGGCCCAGAAGCAGGAAGATTGTGGTAAAGATAATTTCAGCCTAGCCTGTTAGTCTGACAGGCCTGAAAAATACAAACGGGGGGAAACCATGGACAAAGAATTGGAACCGAAAGAATGTGTTGAAATTTTCACTGATGGTAGTTGCAAGGGTAATCCAGGACCTGGAGGGTGGGCGGCTCTTTTACGTTACAAGGGAAATGTGAAAAAGCTCAGTGGAGCGGAGCCTAGAACGACAAACAACCGCATGGAAATGACAGCTGCCATAATGGCCCTTGAAGCTCTAAAAAAACCTTGTAAAGTCAGATTGGTGACAGATTCCGAATACCTGCAAAAGGGGATGACGGAATGGATCAGGAACTGGAAACTGCGAAACTGGCTCACGTCAAACAAAACCCCAGTGAAAAATGAAGACTTGTGGCGTCGTCTTGATGAGGCGGTTAATCGTCATGAAGTTATATGGGAATGGGTAAAGGGTCACAATGGGCATTCCGAAAACGAAGAGGTAGATCAGCTCGCCAACAGCGCTATACAGAATTTGTATAATAATACCAAATAGACCCGTTCGATTCCATGCTTTATCTCTGAACGAATATTCTGGTTACACGAGGAGATATTTTGCAAACTATCTCGTAATTTATGGTTGATCCATTGTTTGCTATCTCGTCGGCAAGTATTTCTTCCGAACCCTGCCTGCCGATGAGAACAACCTCATCGCCTAGGGATGCTTCCGGTATCTGTGTGACATCTATCATCATGGTGTCCATACATACTGTTCCAACTACCGGGGCTCGCTGACCCCTTACCAGAACCTGCCCTACATTTGATTGAAATCTTGGATAGCCATCATTGTATCCGACGTTCAGGGTGGCTATCCGGGAATCCCTGCATGTTACAAATCGTCTGTTGTACGAAATACATCGACCGGGTGGATGATTTTTTATCTGCGAGATCTTGGTAGTAAAGGTAATTACCTGTTCCAGCTTGATGAGGTTTCGAACGGCGTTGGAAGGATACATGCCGTAAATCGCCAGGCCCGGCCTAACCATGTTGTACCTTGTCTGCGGGAATCTTACCAGGGCAGATGTGTTGGCGGCGTGGATGTATTTGAAATTAAAACCCTCATCTTCTAGCTTGCTGACCAGATCATCAAAGGCCTTCACCTGACTCAGGGTATATTCATCGGATTCCGGATCGTCAGCGCTTGAAAAATGCGTCATGATCCCCTCAACATCCAGATTTTGCATTCCAAACAACTTTCTGACAAAATCCATGGCGTCTTCGTGCCAGACTCCCGATCGCCCCATGCCCGTGTCAATCTTGACATGTGTCCTGATCTTGCCGCCACACGAAACTGCGCAGTTCAAAGACTCAGCAAGCTCTTCCGAGGCCACCACCGCGCTCAGGTCATATCGGACGATCTTGTCAACCTGCTCAGGTAACACATTAAACACAAGGATGGGAGCGTCAACGCGGTTGTCCCTCAACGAAGCCCCCTCATCCGGAAAAGCGACAGCAAGATAGCCAACACCGTTTTCGAGAGCAACCTTGGACGTTCTGATAGAGTCATTCCCGTAACCAAAGCTCTTGACAACAGACATTATCTCAACACGCGGTCCTACGATACTCCTGATGGTCTTTATGTTACCGGCAATTGCGTCAAGGTCCACCAGCAGCCTTGTAGGTCCTATTGATCCAACCAGCTCTCGAGCCAATCTTTCCAGCCGGAACCATCGGGACCCCTTGAATAAAACTACATCGCCACTATTCATTATTTTTTCAAGTTCGCGCGCAGCCTCATCATAGGTCCGGGTGTGAGCGATACGATCCCTGCTCATTCCCGCCTGAGAAGCGGCCCTTCCCATCAATGCGGCATTTTCTCCGACTGTTATCAGATAATCAACTTTTACCCTGGCGACTTCACGCCCCACTGCAATGTGTTCTTCGCTACTATGTAATCCGAGATCGAGCATTTCGCTTATAATGGCTATCTTTCGGCGTCCTGCCCCTATCTTGCCCAAGACGTCCAGCGCTCCCCGAATGGAGGCCGGATCGGAATTATAGGTATCGTTTATCAAGGTCACGCCTGACACGGTTGTATGGATTTCAAGCCGCATTGGGGACGGCCTGAATTCGGCCAGGCCCTTTTTTATAAGATCAGGATGAACTTTCAGCATTCGAGACATCGCCGCAGCCGCCAGGGCGTTAAGCACATTGAAGCGACCAGGCGCAGGAAGGCTTATTTCAAACTCCCGATCAACTAGTTTCATCAAGAACGCCGATCCTTTTTCAGGGCGTTCCTGCCATTCTATCGCCCGAACATCCGCATTTTCTGAAAAGCCGAATGTGATCACCTGAGCCCTTGTCTGACCAGCCAGGCTCATGCTGATTTCATCATCCGCATTCAAAACAAGAAATGAGGAAGGTCCAAGGTTTTTGAACAGTTCCTTTTTTTGCTCAAACGTTTTCTGAAGAGTTCCAAGTCCTCCAATGTGCGCCTTGCTGATAACTGTTAGAATGCCATGATCAGGCCTGATCATTCTTTCAAGACGCTCCATCTCTCCTGGGAGGCTTATTCCCGCCTCTATTATCGCTATCTCATGCTCGCGCCTCATCCCCAGGAGGCCAAGCGCCGCTCCTATCTGCGTATTGTACGACAGCGGAGAACGGTACGTACGCCTGTCAAGGCACAGAATCGACGCCAGCATTTCCTTGACAAGAGTTTTGCCATTACTTCCCGTGATTCCTATGACCGGAATGCTAAATGATTTTCGATGTTCAGCCGCCAGTTTCTGCAGAGAGGCCAGGCTGTCCATGGTTTCCATGATCGTGGCATGATCAGGTATTTCCTGATCAAAAACCTCGGGGTCACTCACAACAGCCGCTTTTACTCCGCTTCTCAAGGCATCCAGAGCGAAGTCATTTCCATTGAAATGGAGGCCTGCGATGGACCAGAAAATGTTGTTCACTCCCATGGGCTTGCGTGTATCTATCGATATCCCTGAAATAGCGCCACTCGCCGACCCCTTGACCCGAAGAGGCTTGATAATTTCGATCACCCTGCTGAGATCCATCAGGTCCGAGTTCTCTATCCCCTGATTTTCCGCTGAACATGCAGTCATGAAATCTGTCACGCAGGAATCCATCATCATTTTTTCACCAGAATCCGAATTGCTATCACGAAACATTTTACAAACCTTGGTCGAAATTCAGTCATTTCTTCGGTCAGGCGCCATCACACTGGACAGGCTGTATCATGAATAGATGCCAAAAACAATTTTCTATCCATTTGTCAGCATAATATCAGTTAACTAAAAAAAACATATGGTAGTCAGGTTTACCAAAAAGTTCACTCTGATTATAATCCACTATTATTACAGCAAAAAAAACTTGACATCAAATTTATTAGTAATAGTCTTGACCTGTGTGTAAATACGGTATGGCTAGTCCCAAAAATTTAGCCACCGTCGCGCGTGAAAAACCTTTTAAGACTGTATCTTGGATAATGAAAGCGATGTTCAGCAAATCAGCTTGTTTTGGCGCATTCGGATGTAGTATGTTAGGAAATTGACTTTTAAGGTTCGTAGCAAAAACTAACAGGGCTTCTTAATGGTATCGGGAAATTGTGTTTTGGGGCCTTTTGTGATATAATTGTATAAAGTCGTCTTTTTTTTCTTGTCAAAGTATCCAGTGAGCTTCTTGAAGCTCAAATATTTTTTCGATAGGGTTAGGGATGTTGGATTCGAAAAGATTGATCATTTTTTTTATGGCAATTGTGTGCAGCGGGACTTTCCTGACGAATGCCTGCGGATTTGAGGCGCCGGCTGAACGACACGCTGTTCAAACAGCAGGCACGTCATTCGATCCGGCGGATAGTCTTTCTCCGAAGGAATATATCCTGCCTGAATGGATAGATTCGCTACTTTCCAAACTTCCGGAACTGGAAGAAACCAGGGTAGCTTCTGTAAATGATCCTGACACCCTGCAAAAAGAGCTGGAATCGGAAATTATTAGTCCGGAAAAGCCCAGCGTTAAGCCGGCGCATGTAGCTTCTATTCCGGAAACGATCGATTTCCCTGGAACCAAAGACATTCCGCCCCTGTACAAATCTCCAAGGTTAGATGGAGAAGGGGTCTGGACTTCCCAAGATACGCCGGCAAGTTCCGACGGCAAGCCTTTGGTTAGCAAAACGGTGTATCGTCCGAGCGTGGATTTCCCAACTTCTATAGTTTACATGGCCGTTTTCGACATGAGCAAACTGAAACCGAGATTGTTCATAGGTCAGACAGAGCCTGGTATCTATCAGATTTCACATTCTTCAGAACTCGAATCCCTTTCCAGGATAGTCGCTATAACAAACGCAATGTGGATGCAACAACACGCTCGAGGGGCTGGGGCAATATTTAGAGGTCAGGTCGTATACCCCATGGTTCCCGGAATGGCCACCATGGTTGTTTATAAAGATGATTCGGTCGATGTGCTGGAATGGTCCAACGACATACCCTTGTCTCTGGTTAGGGACGCCCGTCAACTCAGACACCTAATAGTAAAAGACGGCAAGGTTGTTGAAGAGATATTCAAGAACGGCAAGCCGACTGATTCGGAGATCGGACTTGGAGGGTTCCTGGTAGATAACGAAGGCCGCAGCACCATGTCTAACGAATACTGGTTCCTGGCAAACAGGACAGCTTTTGGAATCCGCGAAGACGGGAACCTTGTGTTTGCAATGGGCCATCATGTTAGCACAAAGGACCTTGCCAAGGCTCTTGTTCTGGCAGGCTGCAAACGCGCTATTCACGGTGACGCCAACATTCATAATATTGTGTGCAATTTCTATTTCCGGGACGGGAGCAACAAGATAACCAAACGGGACAGGCTTTCCCCGGATCAACTCCAATATACCATGAAACGATATGACCAGGGTTACAGCAAGGATTTCTTTGCATTTTACGAAAAATAACCCCAACAGATCGTAACGGTAAGGTTGACAAAATTCTAGATCTTGTTTCTGGAAAGGCGCGTAAGGCGTCTTTCGTCATTTTACAGGTTCTTTTGTCAATCCGTTTCATGTTACGTTCAGCCTGATTCCAACAACTCGGACGGGTGTAAGCTCTCAATGGAGTTTGAATATTTTTTCAGAGGATTGATAGTAGGTTTTTCGCTTGCCATTCCTGTAGGTCCGATAGGGTTGCTACTAATCAGACGAACGCTTGCACGCGGACGCGCGTCAGGTCTGGCATCTGGTCTTGGGGCTGCAACCGCTGATGCAATATACGGTTCTATTGCAGGATTCGGGGTCACCCTATTATCAAATTTTCTGCTGGAAAATTCCGTAGTTCTAAGATTTGTCGGAGGGGCGTTTCTCTGTTATCTCGGAATAAAAATATTCCTGTCGAGACCTTCTGAAAAAAAGCTTTCCAAAGAAACCGAAAACCTTTTTAGCGACTACATTTCAACCGTTATTCTGACGCTTACCAATCCGGCCACAATACTTGCTTTTGCTGCGGTTTTCGCTGCGTCCGGAGTCGCCCATACTCATGGGCATTATTGGTTCACGGTTTTTCTGGTGACAGGGGTGTTTTGTGGCTCGGCTATGTGGTGGTTTGTCCTTAGTTCAATTGTCAGCCTGTTCCATGGTCGATTCGAATCAACAGGCCTGAAGATCATAAACAGGATTTCAGGTGTATTAATATCCGGATTCGGTCTGGTAATACTGCTGAGTCTTGTATTGTAGTTGTATTGCAGTGCCGAATAGCAATTGATGCGGCCAAGGTTTAGCTCCCTTTCAACACTTTTCTGTAAATGTCAAGATCGGCGTCTGAAAATAGGGCAAAAATTACCCTGCCAATTCCAGGGAATCGCATTAACTGGGAAAGGGTCTCAGAAAGCGCTATAGATGAGGCCTCAGAGATTGGATATCCATAGGCTCCGGTGCTAATTGATGGAAAAGCTATTGATTTTATACGGTTTTCGTTGGCCACTTCAAAGCATCTCCGATAGCATGACTGTAGAAGCCTTGATTCGCCATACAATCCTCCCCGGTAAACCGGACCAACGGTATGTATGACGTAGTCCGCAGGCAGATTGTAGCCTTTTGTTATTTTTGCGTCTCCGGTGTCACATCCGCCAAGGGTTCTGCATTCGCCGAGAAGCTCTGGCCCGGCTTTACGGTGTATAGCGCCATCTACCCCTCCACCCCCAAGCAATGAACTGTTGGCGGCGTTAACTATGGCTTCAACCGCCAGCAATGTAATATCAACCTTTAGAAGCTCAATCCTGCCTTTCATGCTATTTCTCATGGCTATATCCCGACAAGCCAACGCTCCTGAAATTCAAAACCATAAGAATTCACCGGCTCCGGACCTTTTTGAGGCCAAGCCCGATGAGTCAGTCATCAGGAGAATCCAAGTTTAGCGCGATACTTCGCAAGTCATCGGTTTTTTTTCGTCAATAATAGATTTCCCGTATGTTTTCCCGATGATCAACAATATACAGCAGCTTGGCCTTATGTTTCACTTCCTCTTTCAGGCTTTCAAGCGTGTTCCGATCAATATTGAACGCCCTGATGTAGACATTCCTGAAGCCAGCGGGGGCCTGTTCATAAGAGCTCAGGATGCTTACAAGTCTCGCCCCGTACTTGCGCAAAACATCGGTTACTTCTTTAATTGAACCTGGGCGGTCGTCCAGCACGAAACCAAACTGGACCCCTCTATGTGACAAACCACTAAGCGACATCATGGCCTTGAACATGTCGCTCTTGGTTATCATCCCTACTATGTGCTTGTTTTCATCCACAACAGGCGCCCCGGAAATCTTGTTGGTCAGCATGATTTCCGCGGCCTCTTCAACTGTGTGATCCGGCGCCAATGTAATCGGATACCTGCTCATTATAGCGCCAACTTCCAGCTTGGAAAGCAGATAGAGAATCCGCTGAATGTCCAGCATCACAGCGTCAGACGGCGACGCCCTCTTCAAATCCCGATCAGTCACGATCCCAACAAGTTGCCCATCCTCCATGACCGGCATCATGCTGATGTCATGCTCCATCAATAGATTGATCGCATGCTGCATGCTGTCGTTTACATTTACTGTCACAACCTTTCGACTCATCCAGTCTTTTACTAACATCAGGTCCCTCCAGATCAGCGCTATCGCCCTGAAAGAACAGGGGTTAACCTCTGCATCGCTTCAACTATTTTGGTATACGATTTGATCCTGAACTCAATCAAAAACTTATCTGCCCCTGTTTTGGGCTATATGTTTTCCCAAGGCATCGAGTATCTTCTGCTGATGCAACCTTCTCTTGTTCCTGGCTTCTTCAACCTTAGGAATGAGTTCGTCCATCTCGCATGGTTTCATGAGGTAATCGAATGCTCCCTGTTTCATCCCTTCAATCGCAGATTCCATTGTACCATGAGCCGTGAGCATAATCACTTCTACAACAGGAAATAGACGTTTAATTTCCTTTAACGTGGCGATGCCGTCCATTCCCGGCATTCTTACATCCAGAATTACTACATCTATATCACTGTTGTCATTTAAAACCTTTAGAGAATCCTGTCCGGAAATTGCTGTTAATACTTTCAGACCCCTTTTTTCCAGGCGTCGCGTCATGGCCCCTAGAAAAGCGTCCTCATCATCAACCAGTAGAATTTTTGTCGGATACATTTGTTAATCCCTTCTAGGCAACTTCCGTGCCAAATGACTGATTGAATCACGGCT